>JBAYVM010000022.1:0-14696 GCA_041674645.1 Victivallaceae bacterium
ACCGCCATCACTCGCGCCGAGAAATCCGCGACCATCTGGGGAACTGACGAAATCATGGCGCAAGCGTTGCTCAGCCGCACCCGCCGTCACTCCAACCTCGCCGCCGTTTTAAAAAAACAAAACACCGTATGAGGAATACGAATAGAGTTGCATTAAGCAATCAAACGTCTATATTGATGTAGATTTTTGCCACAGTCTTTTTACAAAAATAATGAAAGCTAGAGGTAAACGCAATAGCTTGTCGGATGCTAGAAAAAGAAAAAGCAATATGAGAACATTCTAAGATATATATTGATAAAAATTATCCTGAAACTTACAATAGGATCAATCCCAAATGAAAACTATCGAACAACTTGAAAAGAATGCTTGTTTATATTGGCCGGCGCATCTATCGGACACGGTAGCAAAAATCAGCTCAATTCCAATATTAATTAAAACTCAAGAACAATTTTTAAGTATATTAAAATCATCGGACAAAAACCCAGATTCGTGGTTAATTACACTAAACAATTCCAGTACATTATCTCCCAATCTATTCTTAAAACATTTGATGGTTTTAAGTGATATAGGCGGAGAAAGACTCCAAAGAATTTCTAAAGATTTTTCTAGAATATTCCCAAAGAAAAGTATTGAATTTATTTGGAATTCGAAGAAATATAAACATAAATTTTCTGTCAAAAGAAGTGCCTGGACTAATAAATCATTGAATGTTGAAAAATCTGTTTTGCTTAAAAACAACAAAATAACATCGGACATGATTGATGTAATAATGCTTTTACTTTGGGGTTCAAATGTAATTAACAATAACAATATACCTCAAGAAATAACGGACAAATGCATTATTGGCAACTTATTAGGAAAAACTGATGAATTAGAACAATTTATAAGACAGAGATATATTCATGTAAGCCGAGTAACCGGCGGAAGCACTGTAAATGACCTTGGTCATGCCTGCGAAGCATACGTCCTCAATTATCTTAAAAACAAACTATCGGACAATTTTGAATTCACCGGACACACAATTGATGGAATTTCTCATAATAAAAAAGACTTGACTACTTTGACATGGTTATAAAAAGTAAGGCAAACAACATTTACTATGCCATTGAAATTAGCTTTCAAGTGACCACAAATTCAGTTATTGAGCGGAAGTCAGGACTGGCTCAATCAAGAAAACAGTTGTTAAATAAATCAAACCATAAGGTAATATATATCATAGACGGGTCAGGCAATTTTCAGAGAAAAAATGCAATTACAACTATCATTAACTATAGTGACTTAACAGTTAATTTTTCAGACAACGGTCTCAATGAATTGGCAGATTTCATTGAGAAGACTGGAAGGTTAAATTGATGATTAAGTTTATTGATTTATTTTGTGGAACTGGCGGAATAAGGTTAGGCGTGGAACAGGCTTTCGCCGAATCTGGAATTGCTGTCAAATGCGTAAAAAGCGCCGAAATAGATAAAAAAGCAT
The DNA here is from genome assembly GCA_041674645.1 of Victivallaceae bacterium. Classification (GTDB taxonomy): domain Bacteria; phylum Verrucomicrobiota; class Lentisphaeria; order Victivallales; family Victivallaceae; genus JBAYVM01. The sequence goes on from JBAYVM010000022.1 coordinate 1,477, forward strand.
GCGAGACCTATCAGTTAAATTTTAATGAAAATCCATATTGCGATGTGCATGAAATTGATAATTTGAGTCATTTTGATGTTCTTTTAGCCGGATTCCCTTGTCAATCATTTTCGTATGCAGGCAAGCAATTAGGCTTTTCGGACACTAGAGGAACTTTATTTTTTGAAGTAGAAAGAATACTGAAGAAGCATAAACCGAGACTGGTTTTTTTAGAAAACGTCCGAGGCTTAACAACACATGACAAAGGAAAGACGTTTAAAACCATATTAAACAGCTTGGAAAGCTTAGGTTATCATGTTCAATATCGGTTGCTTAATTCAAGTAATTATGGCATTCCTCAAAACAGAGTAAGAATATACATTATTGCATATTTAGATGAAAATCCCATCATTACCCTTCCTGACGATTTGGGTGCAACCGATTCCCATGATTTTCAAGATTATTCAACATCTTTGTTTTTATATGGAGATTATACTTTTAAAAACGTTAAAGACATACTGGAAGAAAATCCTGATAAGAAATATGATTGCTCTGAATGGTTTGTTGAAAAATTGAGAAAAACATTAGAAGACAATTTAGATAAAATCCACGGAATTAGATTAATTGACACTCGCCATGGAAATTCAATACACTCTTGGGATATTGGCATAAAAGGAGAATGCTCAAAAGAAGAAATCTTTTTCATGAACTCACTTATTTCAAACAGAAGAAAACATATATTCGGAACACACCAGGATGGCAAGCCATTAACAAAAGAACAAATTTCTACTTTTTATACAAACGAGAATCTTGATAAAGTCATTGATAGCCTATTAGAAAAAGGATATCTTAGCAAGAAAGACGACAAGTACAATCCAGTATGCGGAAATATGTCATTTGAAGTCTTCAAATTTTTAGACCCCAATAGTATTTCAATTACATTGACAGCATCTGATTCTCATAAACTTGGCATTTACCATAATGGACGAATTAGAAGATTGACGCCTAGAGAATGCGCCAGACTTCAAGGTTATCCTGACTGGTACAAGTTACATCCGGAAGATCAATATGCATATAAACAATTAGGAAATGCCGTCAGCGTGCCAGTAATAAAAAAACTGTTTGTTGATTTCCTGAGTAATAATAATTATATAAATACGGTTGATAAAACCTCCATCGCCTGCTCGTGACGAATTGTACTGCGCAATTCCTGCTTTGCAGGATGACTGAAAGCAAATTTCCAGGAAAATAATTGTTTTTATTGAAAAAGCTCGAGTTGTAAATAATCTCCACAAAAGTAAGAATTTTGACAACTGCAGTTTGCCGCGCCCACAACGGACAAATGCTTTTCGTGGTTAAACGTATATTCCTTTGCGTTAATATCTTTTATTGCTGTTCCGAGGCGAGAGCTTTAAAGTAGCGGTCAACGTAATCTTCATAGCCATCGGGAACTTTTTCCTGCTGCTGATATTTTACGGTGAAAGTTTGACCTTTGCGTTGCCGGACGGTTTCCTGTTCGGCCTTGACGGCCATATCAACGGCAGTTCTGGCGTTTTTCAAAGCGGCGGCAATTTCGCTTTTTACGCGGCGGATATCAACGTTTTGCGCAGTCATTCCGGGTTGTTCCAGCATGCTCATTTTGCGTACGGCTTCGCTCAAATCGCCGGACGGGAGATTGCGTTCATTAAGTTTTCTGAGCAGGGAAAGCGCACGTTGGCGGAGTTCGCCCTGATTTCCGGCCAGACGTTGTCCGGTGTCCTGATCCTGATCGGGCGTGACGCCGGTCAAACCTTCATCGCCTGTACCGGATTGTTTACCGCCGCCGGAAGCGCCGCCCTGAGCGTCTTTTGATTTATCATCGACAACTCCTTTTTCATACGGCGACTGCGTGAGGCGAGTGGGAGTTTTTCTTCCACCCTTGCCGGTGGCTTCTTTTTCCACGAACTGTCCGGAGGATTTGCCGGAACGGCCTTCGCCAGAGCGGCCGCCGACTTCATTATTATTTGGCATGATATTACCGGTGATGCCTTTTGCCTGCATACTGTCAATATTGCCGTCGCCAACTCCCCAGCCGAGTCCGTCGTCACTGCTGTAATTGAACGAGTTGGATGAATCCTGCGTATCTTCGCCCATTTCCTCTTCGGTTTCAATCAAGTCGCCGATAATGTCCGTAAGTTCACTGGGCAGGTCGGTCAAGTTGGTGTCCGCGGCTTTGCCGTCTTCTTCGGCAATCCATTTCACATTATCTTTTTTGTCGGAGAGCCAGCGGTCGAGGTTGGCGGCAACCGCCACAGAACTGTTCATGGCGGTATTTTCGGCGAGCGTGGCGATTTCAATTTTCTTTTTGTTCAAGGCGTCACCAGCCTTCTGGAGTTCTTCGTACATTTCGATGAACTCGTCGGCCATGGCGGAATTGGAGAAATCCTGATTCTGTTTTTTTGACAAGTCGTTGAATGCGGCTTTGAAAAACTTTGCAAAATCTGTTTCACGGGCGGCGAGATCGCCGAGGAGTTTTTCCTCCTGGTCGCTCCAGTCATCGGCATCTTTCGGGTCAATCGCTTCCGTTTGTTTAATGATTTTCTTTTGTTCTTTGATAAAATTATCGGTCTTATCTTTAAGCGCCTTCATCTGGTCGTAAAGTTCTTTTTCCTGCTCATCCTCTTTGGCCTGTTTTTCCTGTTGTAATTCCTGCTGTTGAACGACTGCCAACGCGCCGAGCAGTTTTTGCAGGCGTTCAATCAATTTGGTCTGCATGAGAACAATTTCATTAAGTTCAATTTTCAGCTTGCTGTCCGGCCACTTTGTTACCACACTTTGAGAACGCTGTTCGATTTTTTCCGCGAGGTCGTTTTTTAACAGCGTTATTTCATTGGCAAAAGTTTGTTTAATTTGTTTGTCACGCGCCAGAGTGTCAGCCTCCAGCGCGGCTTTTTGCAATAAATTCCGGATTGTGCTTTGATCTTGAGTTAACTGTCTGCATTTCCATTTCGCGAAATTCTTAACCTGAGCGGAAAGCCAGTTGCGAGTGGTCTGCTGCTGGTTGACAGTTTTGAATAAAAGTTCATACAAATTCTTTTCTTTGCTCTGTTCCGTGGTTTCTTTCAGTTTTTCCACGAGGTCAACAATATGTATCGTCAGCGGAACCGGAGTAATGCCGGTCTGGGCCGGGGAATGGCTGTCGAACGCCACAATATTTATTTCCACACTGCTGTCCGGCGGAAAAATCTTTGGCGAAATTTTGAGTTGATAAGCTTCCCGCAGTTGTGTCCGAAGCGGGCGCTCGTACTTAAATTCTTTGATTTTCAGTTTTTGATCTTTTATGGAAATCATCACCGCGAGCCGGTCAATGCCGAAATCATCTTCCGCCGAGAAATAGAGCGGAATGGTCTGCCCGAAACCGGCTTCAATATTGGTTTCACGATTCAAAAACCGCACTTGCGGCGCTTTGTCGTTCAACATTTTAAAATCGCATGACCAGCTATTATCATAGACTACGCCGCCAATGCCGCGAATTGACGCGCTGGCAGAAAGGTTTTTCGTCAACGCAAATTTACCAGGAAATTCTTTTTCGCCGCCGTCGATAATCAAACCGCATTTCATCTTTTCCGGCGGTGTTGCGTCAATGGTTACAATCGAATCAGCCGGAGCGGAAATTTCGCGAACGGCGGCGGTATAAACTTCGGTTTTCAGTCCGGTGTATGACGGTGGCGTTACAGTTACAGAAAACTTTTTAAATTCCGGCTTGCGACTGACTGAAACAGTAAATTCCGGGCTGGAATCGCCGCCCGCCAGAATAGAATACGTCAGACTGTTTGTAATATTTTTCAGCACAAATTCCGAACGTCCGCCAAGCATATCCATCGGATACAACGTTGGGGAACCGCTGCCTTTTACCAAAATTTTCAAATTGTTAATGCGCTGTCCGTCGCGCGCGGCTTCCGCTGTAACTTTCAGGTTTCCGCCTTGCGAAATCACGACATCGCCGGGCGAGACTTGAAACTGAGTGAAATTCAGCGACGCCAATTGTCCCCACGGCTGAACAAACCGGGCAAACGCGTTGCCGGCAAACCGGTGAAACGGAATAAAATAGAACAAAGCAACCACCAACACAATGCCCAGCAGTTTCAGACCTTTCCGGCAGGCGGAATTCTGCCACAATCCAGGAACGGAGATTTTTTCACAACTGGCGTCGGCGCTGTCTTTAAACATTTTCCGCAACGAATCGGAAACCGTGTTGTCCTGATTGAAACATACGGTATTGACCAGCAGATTGTCTTTGATGCCGTGCAATTTTTCCAGTTCCATTGCGGCCTGTTTGTCGGTCAAACGACTTTGCAACATTGTCCTGACAAGCTTGACGAGCAGGTACAGGTTAACCGCGCCCCACAGCGTCAACCAGACGAGGCGCGAGCCCGCAGACAAACCGGCAAGGTTATCCAGCGCAAAAGCAATCGCGACGACAATCAGGTTGACTGTCGCCAGGCGGCACAGTCCGCTTATCAGGGACTGGTCGCGTCTGCTTTGCTTGAGTTTAGTCAAGTTTTTTGATAAATTTCCCGCCATCAGCCTTATTCTCCGCATTAATCGTAATTACCGTTCCCGGTTTAACTGCTGCCAACTGTTTAAACGAAATAAGTTCGCGCAACGGCTCGCCGCCCTGTTGTTTGTGTCTGAGCATGATGTAACGGCGGTCGATTTTCCATTCACCACCGGCGAGATGCCAGCTCCAAATATCGAGATGCCAGACATAGCCGCCATGAGTATGTTCATCCGCGTTATAAAAATCCGCGCGCCGTTTGTACACCAGCGTTTTCGCAAAACCGGTATTCCCCGCCAGTTCCAGTATCCAGCGGTCGGGAAAAAAATCATCCGCCAGCGGAAAAACTTTCTTCAATTCCGCCAACGCGTTTTTCGGCAACGGTTCACCTTTGAGATTTTCCGGCCCGTCTGGAGAAAGCCCGGCGAGTACCTGCGAACTGGTCTGAATATAAATATCATAAGTTCCGGGCAGCAGATTTTTGAATTCAAACTTGTTATCTTTCACCTCGCCGAAACAAACGACTTCCCGTTGATTGTCCAGAGCCGTGACTTTCTGTAATTTCCCGTAACCGGTAACGGTTCCGGTAATTGGCGGCACTGGCTGTTTTATTGCGGCGGGAAAAGTAATTTTCACCGGATAAACTAAATCGGTCATTGTCTGCCCGACTGAACCTTTAATCTGACGGTTGAGAAAAAGTTTTTTCGGGCCGTCGCCGCTGAACTTCAACGGCAGAGAAATGGCGTGTCCGCGAACCACCTGACCGTTGGACAGCAACACTTCAGCGGTAAAATTTATCAACGGATAACTGCCTTCAAAATAGATTTTCTCAACTTTCCCCGCTTCTTTGTACGCCCACGGCCGTTCCATGCTCTGCGATTCGATCCGCTGGGTTATTGAAATTATATCATTTAACGGGATTTTTCGTTCATAATTAGTTTTTTCCGGAAGAATCGCCAGCGGACGGCTGCCGAGCAGCGATAATTTTCCGTGCAACATTTTCCCATCCGACAGTTCAATTTCCGCCGGATACCAGTCAGCGGCAAATCCGGACATGCAGACCAACATCGCCAGCAATATTCCAATTGTAATTTTCATATACATCCTTTTCAAACCAGGTTAAACCGTCTTCTAAAATACCAGCCGGCCAGCAACAGCGCCAACAATGTACCGAAAAAGAACGGCGTTTCAAATACCGGATACCATTCCCGCTCAATATCATTTTTCTGAATGGTATTGAGCACATCCCGAAGCAGCGAAGATTTTTCCTCGCGATTGTAAATTCTTCCCGCTTGACAGAATTTCAAAAAGTTTTCATCGGTAACTTTCAAATCATAATTTTCGTTGACAGAATCGCCAACCAGAATCAACCGGTAACGTTTATCAATTATCGTTGCGCCCCGGCGGCAAACCGTTTGCAGCATGTAACGGCCTGGAGTCAGTCCGGAAAATTCCGTTGAATAAAGCATTCCTTCCCGGAACAACGCTTTAAACGCTACGGCTTTGCGACTGTTAACCGGATAAATTTCCGACTCAATTTTGAATTCAGGATTATTGATTTCCGCTTCCGGAAGATTCGGCAACGCGGTAACTTTCAAATTTTCATCCGGCATCAGTTCACTGCTGTTCACCGTAACTTTCAGAATGTCATCACGACTGGAACCGGCATAAGCAATCAGTTGCGACCAAAATGTTTGAAAATTAATATCGCGCTCTTTTCCCTGCCCCCACAAATGCAGTGAATTAGTCAGCACGGCAATCACCTTTCCACGGCCATACGGCAACGCCACCACGAGCGGATGACGGCTTTCCGCTTCCGCCCACAACAACACTTCCGCGCCTTCTTTCACGCCGTCAACCAAGTTAATGCCTTTCAAATCCGCCGGATTGCGGCCGGTCAATTCCGCAATGCGCGTGGAGAAACTGTTTCTGCTCTGTTCCGGCGCAACCACCCGAAAATTACCGGGAATAAATTCAACTTTTGACGTTTTCACCGGCATCAGCGCGGACAATGGCGATGACGCGGAATGAGCGCCGCTGAAATCCGAACCGCCCAGAATAATCAGATTACCGCCGTTTGCCGTGTATTGCTCCAGCGTCGCCTGTTCAACATTGGACAATGCCTCGTCTCCGCCCGCGCCCAGAATAAATACATCAACCTGTTTCATGGCGCCGGCAGACTTCGGAATTCCGTTTTTGAACGCCGGATCAATATCCCGTCCCAGTGTCTTGCAGGAATCCGCGCGTAGCCGGTAGAACGCAGTGAATTTGCTGTTGTCAGCGCTCAACAATCTGACCAGCGGCCGGAAACTGTTGCTCAACCGCGGAAAATAACAAACCGTTTCATTGCGGCCTTCTCTGGCTTCAATCGCCAGTTCGCGTTCATTGTTCAAATATCCGGCTTCATCTTTCAATTGATTAAGCACAATTTTTACGGTATGAATTCCGGGCGTGATGAAACTGTGCTGGAAATTAACGTTATGCGCTTCCCGCGGCAGCTGTTTAAAACTTTCAGTTTTCACCGTTTCCCCGTCGACTGAAAAAGTCATGCTCACGTCCGCCGCCTGGTTGTAACCGGTCAACATGGTCGGAACATTCAGTTCAAATTCTTCATTCGTCCGGAGCGATTCCGGATATTTAAACGTTTCCAAACGCAAGTCTTTCACGTCGGTCAGCTCCGAGCCGAATTTCACCGCGAATACCGGCAGTCCGGCGTGAGTTCCAGTGAAACCGGAATGATCAAGGCCATCGGACAGCACAATCACCGCCGCAATCCGGGAGAAGCCGACATCCTTATCCATAGTGGCAAAAGCGCGTTTCAAATCTGTTCCGCCGTGCGCATCATACATTTCCAGCGCATTCCAGTCAACCGGAGACGACATGCCGTTGAATAGATAAAAATGTTTTTTACAGCCGCTGAAATCAGTTTTGCGGAGATATTCCAAAAACTGCCGAGCCGCACGGTAACGCGATTCATCGCCAGGCATGTCGGTAGTTTTCATCGAACCGGAACCGTCCAGCATGACGACCACATTCGACCGCTGACGATTAAGTTCGCGCACCACCACGCCCGGGCATAACAACATAATCAGCACAATGCAGACGGCCGCCAGCCGCAAACTTCCCAGCGCCAAACGCCGCCGTGGCGAAATATCCATGCCGTAACGGGTAACAAACCAGACAATCGCAATAGTCGCGGCGCCGGACAAAAATATCATCCACAACGGAATGAGCGGATAAAGTCTAATCATTATTTTGCCCTCCCGCGAATTTTTTGCTTCAATTCTGCAATCATCATGGCGCGGGAGCCGCCCAGCAAAAATTCAACTGCCAGCAGCAACAATAGCAACAACAGAAAAATTCCTGACAGTTCCATTCCTTTGCGGAGTTTTTCCGCCTGGCGCGCAAGGTCTGAACTTGAGTCAAGCAATGTTACCGGCGCATTGAAAAAATCTTTCACTTCACCGTCGTCGCACTGCTCCGTGGCGCTTTCGCCGCTGTCCGGCTTCGCTATCGCCAATTCAATATCCGCGCCGCTGAAAAAAATAATTCCCGGCAGCCAGTTTTCAGTAAAAACTGTTTTTCCGTTCGCCTGGCTGATTTCGTTGTTTCTGCCGTAACTGGTGGAACAACTGACTTTGTCACCTTTCAGTTGGATATTTTCTCCGCAAACCGTACTGACCGTCTGTTCACTGTTGCCGGCGGCATAATTAATCAGCGCCGCGGTCACCACCGGAAAAGATTTCAAGAGCGGCCAGTTGGAAAAATCGCGCCGCAAATCAAATGCCGCCGCCAGCCATTTTCCCCGCCCGGCGGTTAATTCCAACAGCATCGGCTGGCCATCCACCCGCGCCAGCGTTTTTCCGCTGGAGAACGGAACCAGTTGCTGAATTTTCCGCCATTTAATCATATCCAGTTGCAACAAATCATTGAATTCAGTCAACGGTTTATTGAAAATTATTCCACTTTTTCTTAACGGCACAATTTCGCGGTAAATCGCGGATTTTTCATTCCCGGTGGCTCTGGCAATAGACGCGTAAGTTTCCGGCACAGAATCCGCTTCCGGGAAAGTGAACAGCGTTCCGCCGTTGTCCAGAAAATTTTTAATTATTTCCGCTTTTGCCGCATCCAGTGGTTTGCTGAGCGAAAGACATAAAATATTTTTATCTTTCAGCAGCGTATCTTTTAAATCCGTAATATCGGCGGATTCGGTACTGATGCCGTAAGCCGGTTGATTTTTTACCGGATTAATCGCCAGGCGCAGGAAATAGAACGGGTCAGGTTTTCCGCTTTGCGTGTCTCTGACCAGCAGAACATTGATGCTGCCGGCGATGTTGAAGGAAAAATATGCCCGGTCATCCAGACTGATGTTATCGTCGTCAATTTTAACGCTGCCGTTGACTCTGCCGCTTCTGGCCGGGATGTAAACGAAGCGGTCGGCAGCAGAACTTTTTCCGCCAACTGACACCTGTCTGGTCTGCATTTCTCTGCCGTCGATTTCCAGTTCTACCCTGACATCGCGCGGATTTTTGCCGTGATTGACCACTTTAAACGGAATAATTACCGGACGATTAATGACTTTCGGCGTCGAGTCAATGGTCACGTTGTCGACAGACAAATTGTCTTCACTACCGCGCAATGGCAGACAGAAAACCCGGCAGTTGCCTAATTCTGCGATGTTCAGCGCTGTTGAAGGTTTTCCGCTTTTTTTGAAATCCGATAAAATGTAAATTTCCCGGTTGACGCCGGGAGCCTTGCGTAATTGTTCGATTGCCGTCTGGACTGCCGCGCCGAGCGAACCGGCAGTTGCGGTCAGCCGGGCCGACCTGAGCGCTTTCACCACCGCAGTTTTGTCACGAGTGAGATTGACGCCAGGCTTGCCGGAAAGCAAGATCAACGCCGCCCCGTCATCACCCGATAATGAACTCAATATTTCCTCGGCTTTGGATTGAGCAAAATCAAACGTCGTTCCGCCGGACGGCAAACGGCTTTGCATCGACATTGAATCATCCAGAATAATTACCGCCTCCGTGCCCGCGCCAGAAATAAAATTGAATTTCTTAAAAAACATCCGCGACAACGCCAATACCAGCAGCAAAATCATTGTCATACGCAAGATTAACAGAATAATTTCCAGAATCTTGCGACGATAAGCGAAATAACGCTCTTTTTTAACGAAAAACAACAAAGTTGAAAATTGCACCCGGGTTTTGCGCCGTTTAAAAAACAGATGCAACAACAGCGGCAGCAATACCAGCGGCAGGCCCCAAAGAAATATGCTGTTGCCAAAATCCATTAAAACATCGCCTCCCGTTTAGAAAAATACGCCGCCAGCGCCCGTTCAAACGGCGCGGAGGTGGTCAGCGTTTCAAACGAAATTTTCTGGCTGTCGCAAAAGTTTTTCAACTGCGCGTTATATGAGTTCAGAGCGTTGAAAAAATGTTCGCGGCAGGCTTCGCTTTCCAGCGCCAGCATCCGTCCGGTTTCAATATCTTCAAACTCAATCAACCCTTTGTAGGGAAATTTCAGTTCGCTGTCATTCAAAACCTGAAACAAAATGACTTCACATTTTTTAAAAGTCAGATGATGCAGTGATTTGATAAAATCCGGATTGTGGTCGAAAAAATCGGAAAAAATAATCACCAGAGAACGTTTGGGAATCCGCTCGGCAATTAGTTTCAGACATTCTCCGGAATCCGAAGGGCCGCCAGGAATCATATTCTCCAGTCGTTTCAGCGTGGCAATCAAATGGCTGCGGGAACACTTGCACTCCGCCACTTCGCTGACCTCACGGTCGTAAGCGAAAAATCCGACCGCGTCGCGCTGTTGATGCATCAGAAACATAAACGCCGCCGCCAGATAACAGGCGTAATTGAATTTCACCGGCGCGGACTTTTCCGGCATTCCCATCGACCCGGATTTATCGAGCAGAATAAATGAACGGAGATTGGTTTCCTCTTCAAAACGTTTGATGTAATAGCGATCGGTACGGGCATAAGTTTTCCAATCGATATATTTTATGCCGTCGCCGGGAGTATATTTGCGGTATTCGGCGAATTCTGACGAAAACCCGTGATACGGCGAACGGTGCAACCCGAGCAAGCCGCCTTCGACCAGTGATTGGGCCACCAGCTCAATATTCTTGAGCGAGTCCAAAGTCTCAGGCGGAAGGTATTTAAATTGATTACGCGCCATTGTTCACGGCTCCTGCTCAGTTTCGCGGTTCCGGCACATGCTCCAGCAACATTTTGATTATCGCGTCAGGATTGAGATTATCCCCGGCGGCATGAAAATTGCAGGCCATGCGGTGACGCAAAACTTCATAGGCGCACTGCCGGACATCATTGCAGCAAACGTTCAGTCGCCCATCCAGCGCGGCGCGCGCCTTCGCCGCCAACAGCAGATATTGTCCGGCACGCGGTCCGGCGCCGTAACTCAAGTTCAACTTGACAAACTCTGGCGCATCCGGATTTTCCGGGCGGGACAGCCGTGCGAGGTCAGCGCAATATGCGGTAACATGATCGCTCACCGGAATTGCCCGGACTACTTTTTGGAAATAAATCAGCGCGGAACCGTCAATCACTTTTTTCAGTTGCACCTTGCGATTGGAGGTGGTCTGCTTCAGAATCATGATTTCCTGATTCCGGTCGGGGTAATCCAATCGCACCAGAAACATAAATCGGTCAAGTTGCGCTTCCGGCAACGGATAAGTGCCTTCCTGTTCAATCGGATTCTGCGTCGCCAACACAAAAAAAGGTTCCGGCAGAGCATATTTCACGCCGCTGTTGGTAACGTGTTTTTCCTGCATCGCCTCCAGCAAAGCCGCCTGAGTTTTCGGCGGAGTACGGTTGATTTCATCAGCCAACAGCAGATTGGTGAAAACCGGACCTTTGACAAAACGCAACTGGCGGCGGCCGCTGCCGGGCTCTTCGTCAAGAATGTCCGTGCCGGTAATGTCCGACGGCATCAGGTCAGGCGTAAACTGCACTCGATTAAATTCCAATTCCAAAACTTCGCCCAAACTGTGCACCAACAGGGTTTTTGCCAGACCAGGAACGCCGAGCAGCAGGCAATGCCCGCCGGAAAGCAGCGCAGTCAACACTTTGTCAATAACATCACCCTGCCCGACAATAATCTTGCCGAGTTCAGTTTTCACCGCAACAAATCCCTGCCTGAGCGATTCTATGTCTTTCAGCAATCCATTTTCTTCATGTTCCATTTACTGCCTCATTTCTTAATATTTAACTTCAGTATTTTTGTTTAATTACTATTTTCCGGCTGGAGGGTCACGCTCCGTCGTGACTTCTTCTGTTTTCTTTCAACGGTTGCCCGGAGATCAATGCGTCATAAAATATGTCACCAGATTGGAACCCAACCGCAATGCCGCATCCGAATTGTAACAAACGCTGCCGGGTCGCGCCGTTCCCAGCCAGCCGCCGGCAATGTCCACCGGACTGTAAATCAATTTGTAACGTCCTTTGCTTTCGACACCCAACAACAACGGAACACTGCTGCCGGGATATTTTTCCTGCGCCGCCTTCGAAAAACCATTGTAAGTTATATTGAACGGCCCTTTCGCAAAAACCGGATCACTGTTTGGAATACGCACCAGTTTTGCTCCGGGATAAAGGTTGGCGATTTCCTGCCGGGCGCTCTGATCAAACTCATTCAAGCCCAGAGAATTGTTGATCAGCACGAATCCGCCGTTGTCCAGATAACTCCGCAACCTGGTGCGCTGTTCCTGAGTCAATTTAAAACTGCCGATGCCGCTGAGATAGAGGAACGGATATTCATCAAGCGGCGCGGTCGCGACATCCAGTTGAACCGGTTCAATTTTGGCGTCAATATTGACGTTTTTCGCCAGGTAACGCATAAATTTGCTTTCCGCGCCGGGGTCAGAATTCCAGATGCCGCCGGTTTTAATCTGCGCGAAAGTGACTTTTTCCTGACCTGCAACCTTGTCTTTGCCGCTGTAAGCCTCGCCGCCAGCGTAAGCCATGCCGTTTTCAAACCAGCCGAGCGCATACGCCGCCAGATTAACGCCAATTTTCACCGAATCACGATTGTCATAGAATTTCGCCTGAGTAATCAAGGTCGGCGATACGTTATCCCAGCCACCGCCCAAACCGTACGGAGAAATAACCGCCGCCAGCCGTGAGCCAATATAAAAACCGTCCAGAACCGGGGCAATGCTTTTATCGCTGTTCGTCGCAGCTTGAGTCACCGGAATAACCATGCGGAATATCGGATGATCAAGCGACAATTGTTTAACTGGCGCTTCCGGCAAAATCTGTCGCATTTCCTGCAACGCGGAACGATAGAAATAAGGCGAACCCACGATGGAATCAAACCAGATCATGCCGCCGTCCAGCAAATATTTTCTCAGTTTAACCCGTTCCTGCGGCGTAAAATTGATGGACCGGCCGCCGGAAAAAAACAGCACGGGAATTTCCGAAGGCTGACCGCTGAAACTCGCCAGGTCAACAGTTTGAACTTTGTATTCAATTTTCATTGTCCGCTTCACAATATTCAACAATTGCTGACAATCCGCCGGAACCATGTTCCAGTCAAAAACCCGGCTGGTTAAACCGTTCGGCCAGGTATAATCCAAATAACTGCCCCAAATGACTTTTCCGATTAATACTGTAGGACTCGGCGGACGTTTTTTTTCAGAACGGCGCAACGGCGTCACCGGCAACGGCAG
>JBAYVM010000023.1:0-14467 GCA_041674645.1 Victivallaceae bacterium
AATAAACCGATTTGTCTTCCGCCTGATAAGCGAAACCTTTATCCATCAGCGCCTGGACCAGCGCAATCATTTCCGGAATGTGGCCGGTCGCGGCCGGATAAACTTCCGCCGGTTCAATGTTCAGCGTCTTGAGGTCTTCAAAAAACGCCTGCTTGTATTGCGCGGTAAAGTCATTCAATGACAGACCGGCTTTTCTGGAGTCGCGAATAGTTTTGTCATCAACGTCGGTCAGATTCATTACTTGAGTCACTTTTAAACCGGAGTATTTCAATGCCCGGCGCAACAAATCTTCAAACATGTAAGCCCGAAAATTGCCGATGTGCGCAAAATTATACACCGTCGGCCCGCAAGTGTACATTCCCGCTTCGCCCGGCTTCAACGGTTTAAACTCTTCCAGTTTCCGGTTCAACGTATTAAAAAAATGTAATTTCATGACCATATCCAAACTTTGTTATTATAATTTCGTTATTTTAAACTGCATCTGCATGAACTGCTTAATTTATCCGAAAACTCTCATCATGCAAAAAAACTTGAAAAAAAATCTCTGTCTCCGCTAAAAAAAATTAAATTTTCCCTTTCCGGCATTATATTGTCTGCCCGTGTTTACTCGCGAACCACGGAGAGGTGGCTGAGTGGTCGAAGGCGGCGGTCTCGAAAACCGTTGTACGGCTTGCCGTACCAAGGGTTCAAATCCCTTCCTCTCCGCCAGATTTCACCTGAAAAAAAACAGAATATCAAGCCCAAGCCGACTGGCGTGGTGTTACTTAACTGATACTTGTTACTGTCTTATTTTTCGATATTTTCCGTCCAGGGATCGCCTTCAATGCCTTTAACCGTGCCGTTCGCGTAAAGCACATTCCCGTAATAACCGTCATGATTTTTTACTTTATCATACGCTAGCGGCAAATTCGGATCGGATGTGGATTTCAGCCCGCCAACATAGACATAATCAACGTTGTCTTCAGTCAACGAGTGCACTCCTCCACAATCTATTTCCGTTGCAGAACTCGGACAAAGATACACGACATAATCAGTTAGATAGTCATTTTTTCTTAAAGTCTCCAGCCCGGCCGCGCCATTTTCCGGCGGATAAAAACCATTATAATCCATTGCATATTGCTGTAATGCTAATCCTATATATTTAAGAGTTGAGGCACAAGAAATACGCCTGGCTTTTTCTCTGCCCATAGATGGAGATGGCGAAGAAAATAAAAATACCAAAAATCCAAGACAAAGCAAAGTGCAAACAAGGCGCACGAATCTGTCATTGCATTTTACTCTTTTTTCAAATATTCCCATAAAACCGACAAGACTGCCAATAAAACAAAAAAGTGCGCCAACTATTAAAAGATCATCAGGCCATTTATAATAGATTAAAAAACCTGAAGAAAAAATATTTACATAAAGAATCTGTATAGCGTAACCAGAAATAGTCAAAATCAACAACAAACTTGTCGTTGGAATTATTTTCTTACTCATTTTCATTCTCTTTCTTTAATCTTTTCCGTCCAGGGATTGCCAGTGAAGCCTTTCACTGTGCCATTTGCAAAAAGTATGTTTCCGTAGTATTCATGATTCTTTGCTTTATCATACGCTAATGGCAAATTCGGATCGGATGTGGATTTCAACCCGCCGATGTAAATATAATCCATGTTGTCCTCGGTCAATGGTTGTCCGTCTTTGCCTTTAGTAGTCGTGGTGCTTGGACAAATATATATACCATAGTCGGTAAGATAATCATTTTTTCTCAAAACTTCCAGTCCTGCCGCGCCATTTTCCGGCGGATAAAAGCCTGCATAATCCTCAGCATATTGTTGCAAAGCCAAACCTATCTGCTTTAAGTTTGAAGCGCAGGAAATGCGTTTGTATTTTTCTCTGAAACGGCAGTTTGTTGGTGTGCAAAGATATAAAAAGAAAACAAGGTAAATTACAGTGCAAGACACACATATTCTTTTGCCAGAATTATTTTTATTTTGTACAACGATTCCTGTTATTGCCGTAATAAAACCGATAACTCCGCAAATAAGTCCAACTATTTGTACCGCAAATATAACAGAAGATGTTCGCTTGTAATAGAGTAAATATCCCTCAGAAAAGGTGCTACTATAGATTGTTGCAGCTCCAAAGCTTATCATGGACAATACCGTCAAAACAAGCGAAAACTTGGCTAAGAGTGAAATCTTCTTGTTCATAATAAACCTTATTGTTTAATTTTTTCCGTCCACGGATTGCCGGTGAAGCCTTTCACTATGCCATTTGCATAAAGCACATTGCCGTAAAATTCGTGATTATTTGCTTTATCGTACGCTAATGGCAAATTCGGATCGGACGTGGATTTCAACCCGCCGACATAGACATAATCAACGTTATCCTCGGTCAACGGTTTCTTCTCTTGACCTCTCATTGGACAAGTGTATATACAATTGATTTTCAAATAACCTTTTTTTCTCAAAACTTCCAGTCCTGCCGCGCCATTTTCCGGCGGATAAAAGTCATCGTAATCCTCAGCGTATTGTTTTAATGCCAGGCCTATCTGATTAAGGTTTGAAGCACAGACAACACGTCTAAATCTTTCTCTGGATGCACCTACCAGCGTCAATACATATTCCAAAAAGGCCAAACAAAGTAAAGTGCAAACAATACATATAAATCGGTCAACGGTCTTTGCTTTTTTCTTGAATATTCCTGTGAGCCCAACAACAATGCCGATGATACAAATAAGTCCGCAAATACTTGTCAGGATACTGTATTTATTAGGACTTGGCAGTCCGTAACAAAACAGAAAACTTTCATGGAAAAGTTTTTTATAAACTGTTGGAATCACGCAGCCAAAAATAGTCAAGAGAATCGTAAACTTCGCTACTGAAAATACTTTTCTGCTCATCTTTTTTTCCTGTTCCTGTATTTACTCCTGTCGCATAGCAGAAAATATAACGTTTACGAAAATATTCAAGCGGGAGAATAATGGTTACTGGGCTTTACCGCGAAGGTCAATCGGCCAGCGGTCAATGACTTTGCCATTTTCTGTCACCCAGATATAATCGTAAAGATTTATGGTGGGATCGCAATGCGGCGCACTCATTTCGATGATTTCTCCCAACTTGGGTTTGGCAGTTCCGGGCGGGGGATAAATCCGGCCGTGTTCGTCGCCGAACCATTCATAGTTCCACATTCCGTGGCGGTGTATAATCATTGGCGGAGCGTGAGGCGTAAAATAAAGGCTTTTAAGTCCTGCATCGACCGTGACGAATTCCTGCTGATTGACGCTGATTACCGAAGACAGGATTGTCAGCGCCGGTTTGAACTGGTCAAATTTTTCCGGGTTGTTTTTGCCGCTGAGGTTGGAATATTCAGCATCCATAACGCAGTAGGAACCGACCTGAAAATCGGTCATTTCCGGAATTTCCGTGTCGACATCGAAAGTTCCAGTGCCGGTTCCGGTGAAAATTTCCGCGCCAAGTCCGGCGGTTTTAAACTGACGGAATACTTCCGCGGCTTGTTGCATGACTTTCAGTGACGCTTCGCGACGCTGGTCAAACGCGTGAATATGCTGCACCATTCCGGCGTAACATTGAATCCCGCGCAGTTTCAGCGACGGCAGCCCGGCAATCAGTCCGCCCAGCGGCAGCGCGTCCGCATAATTTACGCCGGTTCTGCCCATTGACGGATTGACATCCACCAGCACCTTCAAAATTAGTTTATGTCCGGCGGCGGCAGCATTCAGCGCAACGGCATTTTCCGGATTGTCAATCACGACCATTATATCCGGTGTCCGGACGGCGCATTGCATTAAAATAGCGATTTTTTGCGGCGTAACCACTGGAGAAGTAATCAAAACATTATTGATACCGGCGTCAATTAAAGCGGCAGCCTCCGATACTTTGGCGACACAAACGCCGACGGTTCCGCCCGCCGCAATCTGTCGCCTGGTCAGCTCGGAACATTTATGGGTTTTGGTGTGCGGACGCAATTTTTTCCCTGCCGCCAGCACCGCATCGCGCATGGTCGTCAGGTTATGTTCAAATGTCGCAATGTCCAGCGCCAGACACGGTGTGTCCAGTTCCATTTTGTCTTTCTCGATATATCTTTCCGGCATTATTTTGCTCCCTTAATAGAAAACGCCGGTATTCTCAAGCGTTGAAAATACCGGCGATGCTTGAATTTTATAACTTTATTTAACGTTTCCAGGCGGCGCGTACCAGATTTACGCAAAGTCGTTCGAAAGAAATTCCCGACTGTTTAGCGGCTTTCGGCACGAGGCTGGTAGCGGTGAATCCCGGGATGTTATTGCCTTCCAGCATGAACGGTTGTCCGCTGGCGTCAATAATGAAATCCACCCGGAGCAAATCGCGACATCCGGCGGCGTTAAAAAATTTCATTGCCTGTTCAGCGGCAACTGCCTGTGACTGTTCAGTAACAGAAACCGGCGGGCACAGGTATTCGGTTTTGCCGTTATTGTAAACGTATTTTGCGTCATAATCGTAGAAACCGCTGGGGCTTTTGATTTCAATCATCGGCAGCGTCTGGCTGTTGACGATTCCGACGGTAACTTCAACGCCGGAGATATATTTTTCGACCAGCAGTTCATCGTCATATTCGAGCGCATGTTCGACCGCGTCGTCCCATTCTGCGGGCGTTTCCGCCTTGAAAATGCCGACAGTTGAACCTTCGCGTGGTGGTTTTACGATTACCGGAAAAGTAAGGTTTGCCGGCAAAGTCCGGTTATCACGGGTAATCACGCCCCAGTCCGGTGTGGTGATTCCGGCTGTCTGCATGATTTTTTTGCTGGATATTTTATCCATTACCGCAGCGCTGGCAACGCTGCCGCAACCGACAAATTTCAGGTTGGCGGCTTCCAGCAGTTTTTGCAATTCGCCGTTTTCTCCGAATCCGCCGTGCAACACCGGGAATACGATGTCCGCGGCGCGAATTTCATCTGACAGACTGCATTCGAGAATATCCACTTCTTTAACCGGATAACCGGCGCGCACCAGAGCGGAGGCGACGGCCTCGCCGGATTTCAGAGAAATAGTCCGTTCATTGCTGCAACCGCCTTTTAGCACTACCACTGTCGGCGGAATTGCCGCTTCTTTAATTTTATTTACGCTGGCGTAGTTGACGAAGCAAACTTCAGGATTCAGATAAAAACCGTCTCTTTCCGCGATTTTGCGCCGGACTTCAGACATTAAATCAACAATATTTCTTTCCATCGCATGGTCGCGGTTGATAATGTAATTGGCATGTTTTTCGCTGAAATACGCATCGCCGCAAGACCAGCCTTTCATGCCGCAGTTGTCAATGAGTCTGCCCGCCGGTTCTTCCGGAGAGACGTTTTTAAATACGCATCCGGCGCTTCTGCCGCGCGGTTCGCGAGCCCGGCGGTCTTCGAGTTGATGCTGAATATGTTCCATTTCTTCTGTTTTTTCCACTTCAGGAAGTTTGAAGATGGCGGCGGTAATAACAATTCCCCAGGGAATAGTTGAACAGCGGTAACCCCATTCAATTTCATGTCCGGAAACCGCCCATGGATTGCCTTCAGTATCATAACCGCATAATTCTGAAACATATTGACCGATGCAGACGCCACAGGCTCCGGCGTTCATTCTCAACGCGCCGCCGACTGTGCCGGGAATTCCCACCAACGCTGACACGCCGCCAAAACCTCGCCGGGCGCAGGTGCTGACCAAATCTGACAACCTTACTCCGGCGCCGACTGTAACGTGTCGCCGTCCAGGCTGAATGCGGATAAAATCATTCTGGCATAACCGGATAATCAGACCGTTGAACGGTTGATCTCCGCCGACGGTATCGGTTCCGCCGCCGAGTACGAATATCGGCACTTCGCGTTTATGACAGAAGCGCAGCAAATGCGCCAGCGCCAGGTCATCCGGTGGTTCCGCCAGGATTTCGATATTGCCGCCGGCTCCAAGCGAGGTCAGCTCGCGCCAGTCAACATTATATTTCAGAGGCAGAGTGGGAAATGCATTTTCTAGTTCTTCATGGAATTGCGGAGATTGTATGTTGTCCATAGTTTTTTACCGTTATTTATAAACTTCATCTGGATTGAAAACTTTTTCGCCAACCACGTTCAATTCGTTATTCTCGACCTTGCGGAAGAAGCAGGAACGATGCCCGGTGTGACAGGCGGCTCCGCCAATCTGTTCGATTTTGAACACGACCGTATCATCGTCGCAATCAACCAGTATTTCTTTGATGTTCTGGACATTGCCGGAGGATTCGCCTTTTTTCCACAATTTACTTCTGGAGCGGGACCAGTAAGTGGCGCAACCGCTGGCCAGAGTTTCTTTCCATGACTGTTCGTTGATATATGCCAGCATTAATATTTCGCCAGTTTTCCAGTCCTGGGCAATTGCTGGAATCAGTCCGTCGCTTTTCGAAAAATCGAGTTCAATCATTTGTCAATATCCTTCAAATCATTTAATATTAAAAGTATAGCTAACGCGGATAATCAATATAAACCATTATGTCAAAATACACTGGCAATTAATTTTTTACACGCAATTTTTTCATATTTTTATAAAAAAAGATTTTTTATTCTTCAACGAAGCCGCATTTCGGTTCGCTGTGCTGTTTTTTAATCCGGCATGAGGTGTAATTTGTTTTCCGGATTACACTTTTCCAATTTGATATCCGGAGATTATTATATACAGAGACAAAAGGACTTGCAAAATGTTTTCAAAAAACTATTGTAGGTGATGTATAAAAATGAAATCAAGGAGCGGGCGGAAAATGGACTTTGCGTTTTTACCTGAGAAAATCAAATTGCAGTTGGCTGAATTGGAATCCGGATTAGCTCCGTTATGTACAATTCGCGGCAGCGGCGGTTTTTGCGGCGAACCCGGCGAAAGCTATATAATCCTGTACGATGAAAATCTTTACCTGTTTGACCGCAGTTTCGGCGCCAAAGAATACAATGCCCGCAAGGCGGATTTTTCCGACATTACTGGAATCAGCTTGAATAAAGATCAGTTCAGCTCTATTCTGACAATTGTCTTTGGAAATGAAAATATCTCGTTGAAACTGTCCTGTATTGAAGTGCAGAATGCTGCACCGTTGTTTGAACATGCAGAAAAGTTTCCGTCAATCAAACGGGATTATGTTGAAGCGGGAAAGCCGGAAAAAGATTTGACGCCGCTGGCGGGATTGGCGGCATGTTTGATGTTTGTCGCGGCCGCTGACGGAAAAATTTCTGAAGATGAGAATTCATACATTCTCAACAAGATTTGTTCCGGTAGTGAAGATATTTATAACGCGGCGGCCAAGTTTTATGAAACCTGCGATTTCAGCGCGTTACTGCAAAAGTTACAGCTTGATCAGCAGCAGAAATTGTGTTTTTTCGCCAATATGCTGGAACTGGCGATGAGCGATGGCGTGTTTGACCGGGCGGAACAGAAGTTGATAGATACTTTCGCTGCGCAAACCGGTATCAGCAATGATGAAAGTGAAACCATCAGGAATGTACTGTTAATTAAAAATCAATTGTCCGTGTTGAGTTAAAAAAATTGAAGCAGGAGGAAATTCGTCGATGAACAAGTATCAGATGCGCTGGTTCAGTTTTATTTTTGCCTTGACCGCAATGTTTTCCGGATTGTTTTTCGCGGTTGCCGCTCATGCCCGGGATAAAAGTGACAAAGAGTTATTTTCGCCCGATGCCAAAAATGAAGTTTACTATGTGCCACAGTTTTCTGAATTTAAAGAAATATCAGAACAGGAAAGAAATTTTCTGAAAAAAATACTGGACAGAGCGGCAAAAGATAATGTTAAAGCGGTAATTTTTGAACTTGATACTCCCGGCGGAAGCGTTGATGTCGCTTATAAATACGTTTCCATTATGGCAAAATCTAAAGTTCCGGTAATCGCTTTTCTCAATCCGCATGGAGTTTCTGCCGGTATGATTATTGCTATCGCTTCCGACCGCATCGCGATTAATCCGCATGGAATTATTGGCGACGCCATGCCGATTCAAATCAGCGCCGGCGGAATTAAACCGGTTACGGAAGAACCCGAGGAACCCAAAGAGCCGGAAACGAAGAAAAAAGAAGCACAGAAAGACGATAAAAAGAAAGTAGAAAAAACGGATAAAACAAAAGATAAAAACAAGAATAAAGACAAAGAGAATGATGACGAGACTCCGGTACTGGAAAAAATATTAAAAGAATTTCAAGGTGTCCCCAAAGGGTATAAACCCAGGAAATCACCGGATGCGGATAAAACGCAGAAACTTGCCGACCAGAAATTCCTCACGGTTTTTTTCAAAGAGCTTCAGGTGCAGGCGGAAAAAAATGACCGACCGGTGAAAGTTATTCGCGCCATGGCAGACCCTTATCAGAGACTTTCTTTAAAAGATGATGGCATTGAACATACTAAAGATTCTCCGCTCACCTTGTCCGCCGCCGAAGCAAAAAAACTTAACGTAGTCGATTACGTTTGCCGTGATCGTGAAAGCCTGCTTAGACAACTTAATTTGAGCGACTGCAAGGTAGTGGAAATCAGAAAAACTCCGACGGAACAGGTAATGTCATTTCTGGCACATCCGGCATTGGCCGGCGTGTTGCTGATATTGGGAATTATCGGAATTTATATTGAAATCAAAACTCCCGGCTTTGGCGTTCCAGGTGTTTTGGGACTTTCAGCCTTGACGCTGTTTTTCCTGGGACACATGGCATCCGGCGCGTCCGACTGGGGCCCGATGGTAATTTTCTTTGTTGGCCTCGGATTGCTGTTGATTGAAATATTTGTGATTCCCGGATTCGGACTGGTCGGGATTCTGGGTATTTCATGTATTGCCATCTCGTTTTTTGCCGCATTCGGACTGGAAAATATTGAAACCGCAGTAAACGTGGTTGGCATTTCAATGTTGGCGTCAATCGCTATTATCATTGTGCTTACCATATATGTGCTGCCGAAGTCAACAATGTTCAGACGAATTACGCTAAGCGCCCAGCAGAACAGCTCCGAAGGTTTCAGCTCATTCCATGAAGACGAGTCTATTGTCGGGCGAATTGGCATTACTCTGACCAAGTTGCGCCCGACAGGAACGGTGTGCATCAATGATAAACGTTATGACGCAATGACAGAAGGTGACTATATCGAAAAAGACGAGGAGGTTGAGGTTTTAAAGTTAAATGGTTTTCAAATTGTAGTTAGAAAAGTTTAAACAAGGAAGGATGTTATGAGTGTTCCAACATTTTTGATTGGCGCCGGGATTTTTATCGGGTTTCTGTGTATGTATCTGTTCATCGTGTTTGTTCCGATACGGCACTGGGTCGCGGCGATATTCTCAGACGTGAAAATCAGTATTTGGGCGTTGATTGGCATGCGTTTACGCCGGGTTCCGCCTTATATCATTGTTGATGCGTTAATTCAGGCGAAAAAAGCCGGACTGAAAGACGTAACCGCAGATTTGCTGGAAGCGCATTTTCTGGCGGGCGGGAATGTTCCCCGGGTGGTTGACGCGCTGGTGGCGGCAGACAAAGCCAACATGAATCTTTCAGTAAAACACGCCACCGCGATTGACCTCGCTGGTCGCGACGTGCTGGAAGCGGTAAAAATGAGTGTTAATCCGAAAGTTATTGAGACGCCGGAAGTTGCCGCGGTCGCCAAAGACGGCATTCAGTTGAAGGCCATCGCCCGCGTTACGGTCAGAACCAACCTTGACCGGCTGATTGGCGGCGCCGGCGAACAGACGATTCTCGCTCGCGTTGGCGAAGGTATTGTTACCACCATCGGTTCCGCCACTGTTCACAAACATGTGCTGGAAAACCCGGACACAATTTCCAAAGTCGTGCTACAAAAAGGTCTCGATTCTGGAACCGCATACGAAATTCTTTCCATTGACATCGCCGATGTAAATATCGGTAAAAATATTGGAGCGCAACTCCAGACCGATCAGGCTAATGCCGATAAAAATATTGCTCAGGCCAAGGCGGAGGAAAGACGCGCCATGGCGGTCGCTCTTGAACAGGAAATGAAGGCAAAAATCTGCGAAATGCGCGCAAAAGTGGTAGAAATGGAAGCACAAGTGCCACTGGCAATTGCTCAGGCATTCAGAAACAACACAGTAAAATTTTAATTAAAAATCAGTATAAAGGAGGATTTGTATTATGCCGACAATAGCAATTGTAGTGATGATCGTTGCGTTTATCGCATTTCTCGTAATATTTTCCGTGGTAATTCCAATTCCGCTGTGGATTGCCGCAGTATTTTCCGGCGTGAAAATCAGCGTGTTTTCACTCGTCGGAATGCGCTTGCGCCGGGTTCCGCCGCAGGTAATTCTGTCCGCGATGATTCAGTCCAAAAAAGCCGGACTGGAAGTGTCATCCAATGACCTTGAAGCGCATTATCTCGCCGGCGGTAACGTCTTCCGGGTAATTTATGCGTTGGTCGCGGCGGATAAAGCCAATATTCCGCTTTCCCTGCAACGCGCCACCGCCATCGACCTGGCGGGCAGAAATGTGCTTGAAGCAGTGAAAATGAGCGTTAACCCGAAAGTTATTGCCACGCCAATGGTAACCGCAGTCGCCAAAGACGGCATTCAGCTTCAGGCTACTGCCAGAGTTACCGTCCGGGCTAACATTGACCGTTTGGTCGGCGGCGCTGGCGAAGAAACCATTCTGGCGCGTGTTGGTGAAGGTATTGTTACCACCATCGGCTCGGCGTTGAGCCATAAACAGGTGCTGGAAAATCCTGACACTATTTCTAAAACCGTTCTGGGTAAAGGACTTGACTCCGGAACCGCGTTTGAAATTCTATCTATCGACATCGCGGATGTGGATGTCGGCAAGAACATAGGCGCCGAGTTGCAGATGGCGCAAGCCAACGCGGATAAAGATATTGCTCAGGCCAAAGCTGAAGAGAGACGCGCCATGGCGGTCGCCCATGAACAGGAAATGAGAGCAAAAATCAGAGAAATGGAAGCCAAACTGGTTGATGCTGAATCAGAAATTCCGATGGCAATCGCCGAGTCGCTGGCCTCTGGAAATCTGAGCATTATGGATTACTACAAAATGAAAAATATCATGGCCGACACCGAAATGAGACAGTCTATTGCCTCGCCGCATGAAAAAAATGACGCAAAACCCATTAAGAGCAAATAATCATGAAAGACGGTTCACAATTTCTGATATTTCTGCTGATAATCGCCGTTGTCGGAATTGTCAATCTGGTGAAATTCATCAAAACGGCAAAAGCCAAAGGCGTTGATTTCGGAACTTTGTTCAAAAATCCCAGCTCCGACCTGCCGCAGAATGATGCAGACGAAGATGGCTATGTTCAAAGTCCTGCTGACGCGGTCGAATTTTTTAAGAAAATGCAACAGAACCAGCAGGATTTTAACGATGAAACCACGCCTTCCGGTGAAGATTATCAAAGTCCTTTCGCGTCTGTAGTGCCTGAAGTGAAAGTTCCGGAGAAAATATCCGAACCGGTATGTCAGTTGGATGAAGAAGATTCCGAAACCAATGTCAATTACAGCGAATTAATCCGCCATTACGGCGGAATGTCCATCGTCTTGCGGGAAATCCTGGACAAACCCAAAGGCCTGCAGTAGTCACCGCTGATTCGGCTTAATCAGTCGCCAGCGGTGAAGTCCTGCTACTCAGCCCCGGAATCATGGCTGGCTTTGCGTGGAAAATTTATGAAAAACAGCGCTCAGTACTTGAGCAGGAACATGTGTCTAATTGAACTCCTGTTTTGCTGTGATTCAGAGCTCATGATTTAAGCAGGAGCGTGGGGTTTAATTGGAAGTCGGCTTTTTCTTGAAACTTCCTTCCTCTCTGCGCAAAGCATTTCTGTGAGCTTACGAACGTTCCTGACGGAAGCGCATAAGTTGTTATGCGAACGCAAAAACGGCCATTCAATTAGACGCATTTGCTGAGCTCTGAATTACGTTTTGAGGCTTCTGAGACCTGTCGATATTTTCTCGAAATTTTGTATTGTAAGCTTATGGTAAAATTTTTTAACAGTACAGAACTAAAAAGACGGCGTAACTGCTTCTTTCAGGTTAAACAGACACTTCATCCTTGAAAGTTATTTTCATCATAGAAATTGGAATAAACTTCCCAGCATTTTTCAATTGCGTCGTCGCTTACCGTCAATCCGGAATATTGAATATGCCAGCGTAATATTTTTTCGCGCAATTCGCTGACCAGCGTTGCGTGTTCAGGACGGTCAATCAAATTTACCGTTTCCCGCGGGTCATTTTTCAGGTCGTACAATTCACCTTTGAAATCATTTGACTGAACCAGTTTCCAGCTTCCGCAGCGAATTATAGTTTGATTTAAATGATTTTTATCGTCGTAGAAATAGTTATAGCCAAAAACCGCATCTTTGTGGCAGACGGCTTTACCTTCAATTAGCGGTAACAGGCTTTTGCCTTGAATCGCGAAAGGAATTTTCAGTCCGCAGTAACCCATTACCGTCGGCAGTATGTCAACGTTTTCATTAAGTTTATCTGACCGTTTCCGGGCGTTCCTGAATTCGGGATGGGAAATAATCAATGGCACTCGCATCAACCGGTCGTCCATGCACCATGATTTTCCGATAATCCCGTATGCTGAACTGAAATCGCCATGATCGGCAGTGAAAATAATCATTGTTTCATCATACACATTTGCGTCTTTTAACGCTTTGACAATCCGCCCCACTTGAACGTCAACCAGCGAAATCAGCCCGTAAATATGTGCCATATAAATGCGCAGTTCTCTTTCTGAAGTGTATTTGCGGTTTTGCTCAACCCAGCGGACAAAGGCCGGCGGCTTATTATCCAGTTCGTGTTCGTAAGCCGGTTCAATTGAAAGCTTATCCGGGTCGTACATGGTGTCGTATGGTTTTGGCGGTGAAAAAGGATTGTGCGGAGCGATGTTGCCGACAAAACAGAGAAAAGGGTCGTTTTTATTCTGATTAATAAAATCTATCGCGCGGTCAGCAATAACTTTTTCGAAGTAGTGTTCGTATGGAATATTCGAACTCCCGACATTCCAGTAACGCATTTCCGGGTGTTTAATTTCGCGTCCTTCCGGATAGCGGATATCAATGCCATTTTTGCGAAGATAATCATTGTACTGTTTTTGCCAGATAAATGAATCCGTCCAGCCGTCCAGCGGCATATCATTATCGTGACCGCCGTAATGAGTTTTGCCAAAATATCCGGTACGATAGCCAGCGGCGCTGAAATAATGGCCCATAGTTTTTTCTGAATCTGGAAGGGTTTGAACATTGCAGGTAATTCCATGAGCAATTGGATAGCGTCCGGTAAGCAGACATGCACGGGATGGAACGCATACTCCGCTGCAAGCGTATGAAGTATTAAACAACATTCCGGCAGCGGCCAGCTCGTCAATGTTCGGAGTCTGAATTTCCTCATTACCCATACAGCCTAGAAATGTCCAAACCTGTTCGTCTGTATGGATGATTACCACGTTACGTTTGATTTCATTCATCGTATTAATAATTCCATTTTTTAATTTGACTGAGTTTATAAATTTATTCCCATAAATCAGTGCTGAGATATTTCAGTCCGGAATCGCAGCACAGTATAACAATAGTTTTACCTCTATTTTCAATCTTGTCAAGTAATTTCAACGCGGCGACCGCATTGGCTCCGCTTGAAAAGCCACCAAAAATACCTTCTTCTTTGGCAAGTCTTCGCGCCGTATTAATAGCTTCTTCATCGGAAACTTGCAGAAATCCATCAATATTTTTCCGGTCAATAAATTTAAGGTTGCTCATGGAGTAACCTCCACCTTGTATTCTGTGGCTTGAGTCCATGATTTTTCGACCGGAGTAAACCGCGCAATTTTCAGGTTCAACCAGATAACACATTATTTGAGAATTGTGTTCTTTCAGCGCTTTAGCGATTCCGCCAAAAGAAGCGCCGGTTCCTGCAAAATCGCAAAAGATATCAACCTTACCGTCAGTCTGAACTATTATTTCCGGACCCGTATGCAGATAATGGGCGTCAAAATTGCCTTGCAGGCTGAACTGATTGGCCCTGAAAGCGCCGCGTTTTTTTATTATGCGTTGCGTTTTTTCTTCAACCAGAGCAAGGTCTTCGCCTGAAACTTGTCCTTTCTGAGAACCGGCAGCCTGCTCCACGAGAACGACTGTCGCGCCCAGCGAACTCATCATTCGCGCCCTTTCAACGGAATTTCCTTTGCTCATTACCGCGATAAACGGATAACCCTTAATTCCACACACTATCGCCAGACCTGTTCCGGTATTGCCGCTCGTAAGTTCCACAACTGTCTGTCCGGGTTTTAACGCTCCTGATTTTTCAGCGTCTTCTATCATTCGCAGAGTATTACGGTCTTTCTTTGAAAATCCCGGATTGAGATATTCAAGTTTGGCAAATATCCGCCCTTCTACATTATTTGTCAGCCTGGATAGCTCGACAAGCGGAGTATTTCCTATCACGTCAAGCATTGACGAACATAGCCTCAATTGACGT
>JBAYVM010000024.1:0-14068 GCA_041674645.1 Victivallaceae bacterium
CGGCCGGCCTGGAAGGTCATGACTCCATCGCCGCCGGCAATGTTATCGGCTCAAATATTTTTAACATCGCATTTATCCTCGGACTTTCCGCATTAATCCTGCCAATGAAAGTACATATCAATTTGATTCGCCGCGACGTTCCGGTAATGATTGCGGCGGCCTTGACCATGCTGCTGTTCATGACAGACAAAAAAATCGGAAGGATTGAAGGACTGATTCTCGTTCTTGGCGGCATCATCTACACTGCGGTCTGTGCTTACCGGGCGCGAAAAGAGCCGGAAGCGGATATTGAAAGCATCGAGCCGGTAAAATTTATGACTCGCCTCGGCTGGCTGGCGGATGTGGCGCTTATTCTTGTTGGGCTGGCTGTACTGGTTGCCGGTTCAAAGTTGCTGGTTAACGGCTCCGTCGTCCTTGCCCGGCATCTTGGCATATCTGAAGCCGTAATCGGTTTGACGGTCATTGCCGCCGGCACCAGCCTGCCGGAACTGGCAACCTCAATTATTGCCGCCATCAAAAAACAACCTGACATTGCGATTGGCAATGTCGTCGGCTCCAATATCTTCAACGTGCTTTTCGTCCTTGGCGGAGCGGCAATGGTAACTCCGTTGAGCACAAATGAGATCCGAAATATTGACATGTACGTCATGATTGGACTGAGCCTGCTTCTGCTGCCGTTCCTGCGTTCAGGTTTTACCCTGTCCCGCAAAGAAGGCGCAATAATGTTTCTCATTTATCTGGGATACACTTACACCCTGATTCCGCATTGATTTTTAGCCACCGGAAACTGAGAATTATTTGCATAAGCGTCGCTGTCAGGCTAGATTACGTTTTCCAAATAGTGTAAAGCGAAATGTAAAAGGGTGAAATGAGTTTTAAAATACTTGCTGAATGTCCGGGCACGCAGGCTCGCAGAGGAATATTGTCAACTCCACACGGAGAAATCAACACGCCGGTATTTATGCCGGTCGGAACGCGCGGCTCAGTCAAAGCAATGTCCCCTGATGAAATGGAAAAACTTGGTGCGGAAATCATTCTCGGCAATACTTATCACCTGTTTCTCAAGCCGGGAATGGAAATCATGAGCGCGGCCGGCGGTCTGCATAAATTCAGCGCCTGGAAACACCCGATTCTGACCGACAGTGGCGGCTTTCAAGTATTCAGCCTGTCAACCTTGCGCAAGATTGAGCAGGACGGAGTCCGTTTCGCCTCACATATTGACGGCAGCAGATTTTTTCTCGGTCCGAAGGAATCCATGCAGATTCAGCGCATCCTCGGTTCAGATATTGTTATGGCGTTTGATGAATGCACGCCTTACCCTGCCACTTATGAAGAAGCGGAAAAATCGATGAAGATGACGACTCGCTGGGAACGCATTTCTCGCGAACAGCCGCTCGACCCGGGACAACAGTTGTTTGGTATCATTCAAGGGTCTATGTTCAAAGATTTACGTCAACAATCAGCGCGGGAACTGGTTGAAATCGGCTTTGAAGGTTATGCCATTGGCGGACTCAGCGTCGGCGAACCGGAGGAAATGATGTTTGACTGTCTGGACTGGACGGTTCCGCTGTTGCCGAAAGATAAACCGCATTATCTGATGGGCGTGGGAACGCCGAAACAGATTGTGGAAGCGGTAGCGCGGGGAATCGATATGTTTGATTGCGTAATTCCGACTCGGCTTGGCCGTCACGGCAGCGCATTCATCGCCGACGGTTCGACCATTCCAGTCAAAGCCGGACGCTATGCCAAAGACTTTACGCCGATAGATGAAAGTTGCGATTGTTATGCCTGCCGCAATTTTACCAAAGCTTATATCCGCCATCTGATGAATGTGGGTGAAATTCTCGGCATCCGGCTGATTACGATTCACAATCTGCATTATTATATCTCGTTGATGCGCCGCATTCGCGAAGCGCTGGACACCGGCACGTTCAGTCAGTTCCGCGCAGAGTTCGGCAAATAACTCATGCGGTAAAAATCTTTAGTTTACCGGACTTTTTGGTTCAGCGGCACAAGTTCGCCTTTAAACGCCAAACGATTTCTGAACATGGAGCCATACAGTAATTCCTTGATTTCTGGATTGTCCACCATATCGCAAGGAAGTTGTCCTAAAGCATTTTTCAGCAGTGGATTGGCATGATTATTCAACAGAAAACACAACATTGCTTTACGCTTGAATTTGCTGGCGAAATGCAATGGTGTGTTGCCGTCGCGACAAGTCACATTTATTTTTGCCTTGTATTTCAACAATAACGCCGCAATCTTCACATTGCCGGTTATTGCCGTCCTGCTCAATGGCGTAATCGCATCCCGGCAGGACAAGCGTTCAATGTTTCCTGTTTTTCCGGAATCCGGCTTGGCATGATTAATCAGCAAATATTCGGCAATGGCATAATCTCCTTGATGCACGGCATAATCCAACGGCGTTGACCCACTGTTATTGCCGCGATTAATATCTGCTCCGGCAGCCAGCAGAACATCGCAAACTTCCGGGGCATTCTGAAACACCGCATTATGCAACGGCGTATTGCCCAGGCAATTGCGGGCATTAACCGCGGCTCCGGCAACCAACAGACACTTCACCGCGTCTTTTTGTTTTTGATAAGCCGCCAAATGCAGTGGAGTCCACAGAAAGTCTGTACGCGCTTCGATATTAGCGCCGTTTTTCAGCAGTATTTCAATGGCGCTGCAATAACCTTCATGCGCCGCATAATGCAAAGGAGTCCAGCCTTTACCATCGCAAATATTTACGTTTGCGCCCTCTTTTATCAGTTTATTCATTAATGCCATATTGCCTGCGGTTGAAGCCTGCAACAGTTGATGGTCACAATCTGCCAGCAACCAGTCTAGTTGATTGCGATAGTTTGATGATCGAAAATAAACCAGCGCCATTACCGCGAGAATTGAAATCAGACAGAAGAAGCTACGGCTGAAATATTTGCCGCTTTTTTTCTCCGTTTTTTTAAATTTCCATTTCATAACGGTCCCCCACAATGTTAATAAAATTTCAAGTTACATATTATACTCCCGACAACATTAGAAGTACAATCCGGCAGATAAATAAACCATTGATAACGCAGGATTTCGGCGGTTAAAACTGTTTTTTCAGCAATCAGACTTTAAAATTACACCCGTGAGCTGTAATGTAAAAGCACATTAAATGTCAACCCATGGATGAACAATGAAAACAACCATAATTTTGATACTCGCCGCAATCCTGCTCGGCTTTACCCTGATTGCTCAATATTATCCTGGAACAACTCAAACTCCGGCGCAACGCGAACGCAACAAGGAGCGAAGGGAAGAAATCCGTACTCCGGCAGAGCCGTCAAAAGCCGCCCAGGAAGACGCCGCACTGCAAGCAAAAAAAACTCAGGATGAATTCAGAAGCAAATCCGAAGTTGAAGCAGAGAAAAAGGCAAAGGCATCGCGTTATGCCAGCCATGCGGTTCAACGCAACATGATTTATGAAGCCCTAAAAAAAGAGGATGAAGGTCGAAAAAAAGTTGAAGCCGCGCTGGAAGCCAAAAAAGATGCCGAAAATAATTTGGTGGTTGATTCGAACGGTAAAGCCATTTCACCGGAATATCGCAAGGCGGTAAAAGAGTCTTTAAAAAAGCACGAAGCGATAGAACCGGACGATACGGTTGAAGTTGATACTAATTCGCCGGAATACCAGCAGGCAGTAAAAGAAGCATTGGAAAAATTTTCAAAATCAACGCCGGTTGAACCGGAAAAAGCCGTTCCGCCGACAACTGAGAACCGTTAAAGACTTCAGACACAAATCCAGACGGCAGTTAGAGTTTTATGCTTAAACTTCTGCATTTAAAACATCAGTTTTTGAAAACCTCGATGATGCCTTTTTCCTTACCGATAACAGTCAATTCGTCGCCTTTTTCCAGAACTAAATCCGGATTCCAGACCGTTTCGATTTCCTTGCCCGGCTTGCGAATCAACAAAACAATAATGTTGTGCTGATTTCTCAAATCAAGCTCACGAATCGTCTTGCCGGCCAGCGAATCAGGAACCATGACTTCAGCAATTGAAGAACCTTTGAACTCAAACATATCGGAAATATTGTTCATAGTCAAGCGTTTAGACAACCGGTCGGCAACATCCTGGTCAGGTTGAATCACCTCATTGGCTCCGAGTCGCAACAATATCTGTTTTTGAATCGCGGTGTTGGCTTTGACAATCACCTTGGCGGCGCCTTCCTGCTTGACCAGGGTCAACGTCAAAATCAAATCTTCAAAATGCGAACTCATGCCGATAATAATCGCGTCAAATTTGGGTATATCCAACTCTTTGATAACATCTGGATTGCTGAGATCAGCAATAATCGCTTCCGACACTTTATCTTTTATCTCCTCGACCCGGTCCCGATTGCGGTCAATAGCGACAACATTGTGCCCGGCGTTAACCAATTCTACTGCCAAAGTAGACCCGAAAGTTCCCAGTCCTAAAATTGCAAAATTGCCTTTCATATTCTTCTCCGGTTAATTTTCAACCCATTATAATTTTAACTTCAGGATATTCAAGCCGACTGGTCTTTTCCCTGCTCATCAAAAACAGAAAGATAGTAAACGGACCGATTCTGCCGACAAACATCAATGCAATCAATATCGCCTTGCAGGCAACGCCTGCCTGTGCGGAGGTTCCAAGCGATAATCCGACGGTTGCCAGCGCGGAGGCAGTTTCAAAAAACGCCGCCTGCATGGTAGCTTCTGAAGTAGCGGAAACCAGAATCGTGCCGATTATCGACAACATAATAAAGGTAAACATAATGGCGTATGACTTCAACACATTGACTAACGGCACTTCGCGCTTGAACAAAAGAACTTTTTTATTGCCGGCGAACATGTTATAAATAGAGATAAATGCCAACGCCGCCGTAGTCGTTTTCATGCCGCCACCAGTTGATCCGGGCGACGCGCCGATAAGCATGAGAGCAATTATTATTAATATGCTGGACGGATGCAGAATCGACAAATCAACGGTATTAAAACCGGCAGTTCTGGCAGTTACTGATTGAAAATATGCGTCCAGCCATGAGATTGGCGAACCGTTCTCAAAATATTCCAGCACTTTAAGGCCAAACGTTCCCATAACAATCAAGATAAACGAGGTCAGTAAAACCAGTTTGGTATGAATCCGGAAATGTTTTTTCTGCCGCCGGAAATGCGACAAGTCATAAATCACATAAATCCCCAGACCGCCCAGGATAATAAGAGCTGACACCACTATTTTAATAAACGGCGACATCCCGATCAGACTGGTATCCATTGTGCTGAAACCGGCATTACAGAATGCAGAAATAGAATGAAATACCCCCAAATACAACGCTTCGAAAAAAGAATTATTCATTCCGTAAAATCCGTAAAAAAGTAATCCCGCCCCCACTGCTTCAATGGAAAAAGTGTACATGGCGACAGTTTTCAGCAACCCTTCGACACTCTTCAAGGGAAAACTGTCGCTGATATTGGAAATCATTTTAGCATTGCTGAAACTGATATTTTTCCCCAGAATAACAATTACCGATGCCGTTAAAGTCATAATTCCCAGCCCGCCAATTTGAATCAACAGCAGAATAACCAGTTGCCCGGCCAGGTTGAATCCGGAAGTGTTAACAGTGGTCAAACCGGTAACACAAACCGCAGACGTTGACGTGAACAACGCATCAATCCACAGCATACTGCCGCCATTATGAGTAATAAACGGCATTTTTAAAATTACAGTTCCCAGTAAAATTATTGCCGCAAATGAAAATATAAAATATAACTGGCTCGTCTTAATGAAATTCATTGTCATAGCCGCCGCCTTTGACTTAAATTATTCAAGTCAGCACAATTTGCTTGAACTTAAAGTTATCATCTTTTTCCACATATTCAATTTCAGTCATTGTTCCGTTGCGCGTCACCGACCCGGCACAACTTTCGCCCCGCCCGGACTCACCCACCCGCCGGTATGGCTTGTGAACATGACCGCAGAGGGACAAATCAATTCTGCCATCTTGCAACATCTCGACAACTTTTTTCTGCCCGAACAGGCGATGTCTGACCCGCAATATTGGATGTTCTTCAATTATCGGATAATGTCCCACCAGAATCCGCGGACAATTCTTCGTCTTATCACAATGCAAATCAAGAAAATCTCTCGTATCAGGTTTCAAAAAACCCCACGAGCAAAGCAGGTTTGACGGCCAGCTGCAATTAATTATAACAAATTCGCAACTCCCGATATAGCGCACAACCGGCAGGTCTTCAAACTTATAATTACCGGAAGTAAGCCAGGCAACCATCTCGTTGACTGCGCGAACGCATTTCGGACGAGTTACATAGCAATCGTGATTGCCGGGAACGTACAATACAGGAATTCCGGACTCCCGCAACGGCGTCAAGATTTCTTTTACCTGCTCAAATTCTCCCGGCTGTCCGGTTGAAGTAAGATCTCCGGTGCAAACGGCCACTTCCGGCCTGGCGGCCAAAATATAATCCACAGTTTTTTGAAGTTTGCCTAAATCATGACGAAAACGACGACGAAAGCGATAATTGAATACGCCAACCCAGCGTTTGTCAAAATATGCCATCCAGTCTTCTGCTCTGCCACCGGCATGCGGGTCGGAAAAGTGTATTATTTTCATAGTTGCAGTATTTTCTTTCAACGTTGCACAAAATGGCATAACCATTCGTCAGTAATGTTATTCTGCTTTTTTGAATGAGTCAAGTTCGCCGAACTTCTCTTTCAGAGCTTTTCGTTCGGAGTCAGAGACTTCTTGTATTTTCTTTTTAAAATAAACTTCTTCAAATGCCGACAGTTCTTTTTTCCAGAACTCATCCGGCGCTACTTTTGCCAGGTTATGCTGAAATTCCCCATTAAATAACATATAGTAAAAATATGAATCATTTAATTTCTCACGCTTTTCCAGACGTTCAAAAAATGTATTCTGATAAAATCCTTTTAAATCGTCAATCGTAATGCCGACGGATTTATTGCCAAAAGCGCTTTTTATATTGATAATACCGTTCTTGACATAAGTAATTTTTCCAAGTTCGCCACGCTTTATTTCCACCTGCAATCCCGCCAATTTATCTTCGCTGTCTTTGAGCAGAAAATTAACTTTCGCCCCTTTTTCAAACGCCTGTTGCAACGCTTTCGCAAAAGTGGCAAACAGTCGCGCATCGCGCTTCTCGTCATAAGTTACACTGCCAATCGTATCAGGTTCGTTGACGGCGTCAAAAAACATTTTTTCACCAGCTTTTACATCTCCGGCACGACCGTATTCAACAAAATTATAAATCAATTCGTTTTTCCGTTTCGCCAGACTTTTCTTGTAATCCGCAATCCGCTTGGCAATCACCTGTTTACGTTCGCGCTCCTCCTGCTCGCGCTGCCTCGTTTCGCGCAACTGGCGCTGCCGCTCCTCTGCCAAACGTCGTTTCTCCGCTATAACTCGTTTTTCTTCCTCTTTCTCCAGCGCAATCTCCGCCATATGTTCAGAACGGAGTTTTGCCCGCGCATTGTCAACCGTCAGTTTTTCGTCAAGATTAACATATATTTCCAGCAGTCCCTTCAGCTTAAGCCGCTCCTCTTCTGTCAAAGGGTCAGGATATTTCAGGAAAAAATCATCCGCCTTATTCAGAAAAGCCTGTTCATTACCGGGTGTCTGGCTGAATTCGAGCAACATTTCATCAATATTTTTTATGTACTGCCGTTCTACCAACTTCCCGCCAACAGACACACTTGCTCCGGGCGCATCCGGCGTTTCCATCATCGGAATCAGATAGAACCAGATGATGGCAGCGCCAACAATAACGACGATTACGATTGTCAAAATCGTCCACAACATTACCTTCTTCTTGGGGCCCTGAATGTCATCGTCAAGAGCTCCAGCAAACAAGAGTCCGCTGGAAGTCGTGGTAGTAGTCGCAGTATAAAGCGGTTTCATGGTGTCGGTGGCTGTCGTCGGCAACTCCAACTGAAAAGCCTCATCCTCCGACCCGTTTTGTTCACCACCTTCAGATGCCACATCGCTACGGGAAACAGATCTGGTTCTGGTGGAAAAAACTCGGGGTAATGCAAGCGTTGATGGCAGTTTGCCACGGCGGAACATCCGCAAATCATCCACCAGCTCCTCGGCATCCTGATAGCGTTCACTGACATTTTTCTTCATCATCTTGATAATAATCTGACTGACCGCTTCAGGAACTTTCGGATTGACCATTTGCGGCGGAACCAGGGTGCCTTCAAGATGCTTTCTGGCAATTTCGTTCGAGGTGCGGCCTTCATACGGAAAACGCCCGGTAACCAGCTGATAAAAAGTCGCGCCCAGACTGTAAATATCACTCCGGACATCCATAGGCGCACCGGTCAGATGTTCAGGACTGATATACTGGGGAGTGCCCATAATTTCATCATCGTCTTCATCGTCGGTATCTCCGGCAACCCTGGACAAACCCAAATCCGCCAGTTTAGCCCGCCCGTTTTTAGTTAACATAATATTATCAGGCTTGATGTCACGGTGAATAAGCTTCTGTTCTTTCCAGGCGCAATCCAACGCTTCCGCAATTTGCTGAATAATGGTAACCGCCCGGTCAACTGGAATAATCCGGTCGCGTTTCAATACGCTCTTCATGGTTTCGCCGTCAATGTATTCCATCGCAAAATAAAACACGCCTTCATCTTCGCCAACTGCATAAGCCTGAACGATATGAGGATGATTCAACTTAGCCGCACAACGTGCCTCTTTAATAAAATTGACGACAAATTCAGCGTCGTTGGCATAGTTTTCCTGAAGAATTTTCAGTGCGGCCGGACGATCAAGAGAAATCTGGTGAGCAAGATAAACGACTCCCATGCCGCCGCGACCAATTTCCTCCATAATGATGAAATCGCCGACAACAGCGCCTGTAGCAAATCTGGAACGCGGCACGGTAACGATCTCATCGCAGTGACCGCACTGTACCTCCTCCCCCATTTGCAAATTTTCTACCGCGACAACTCCGCGACAAAATGGACATTGAAAACGCATGTATTTCTTTTCGTACCAGTTTTATTTTAATAACTATCCATCAAATACTAATGTAATATCCGAGAAATATATATCAGAAACTCCCTTTATAAAACTCCATTTGTCTTTTTTTTCACTTTTTGCTTAAATACATTTTCTCCAAGCTCAATTAAAATTTATTCAAGCATAAAAACTGCACGGCTTCAGACCGCCGAAACCGTGCCTCGCCTGTTATTGCTTCTGTTTCCAGTCAAGTGCGCCCACCGGACATTCTTCAATGCACGCGCCGCATTCAGTACATGAAACAGGAAGTTCTTTGCCGAAAGCCGTCTCCACTAATGTGCCGAATCCACGTTTCTTCTGACTGAGTAAATTCTGGTTTACCACTTCTTTGCACACTTTTACGCAAATACCGCACTTGATGCATTTCATCCGGTCTTGAATAATTGCCGGATGACGGTTGTCATAACCGGATTTCAGCTTCTCGCCTTTGATTGCGTCTGGTTTAGCAGAATATTTTTCAGAATATTTTTTCAGCTTGCAATCACCCTTGGCGGTGCAACTGCATTCTATGCAACGCTCGCCTTCGAGCATGATTTTATCTTTAGAGATTGTCGCGCTAACTTCCTTGAACGTATTTTTGCGTTCTTCCAGGTCGATTAACTTCAGTTCCGCTCGCGGTTTTTCTGAAACATCCTGGCGCAGGAACACCAAATCATCTTTGGCCAGACTGCGCCAGCTGCCGCGGGAAACATTAATTACCGGCTCCGGATGATATTCCGTTCCGTTGAGATGCGCATCAATTCCCAACGCGATAATTCTTCCTCCAGCCACGCCTTCAACCACCGTGGCGGCGCCGGTCACACAATCGCCGGCGGCAAAGACATTGCCGTCCATCTTGTACGAATGTTCACACACATCCACATCGCCCCAGCGATTCACCGCCAGTCCCGGCGGAGCGTCAGTCTTCTGACCGATAGCAGCAATAACCGTATCGGCTTCAGTATCAAATTCACTACCCTCAACCGGCACAGGACGACGGCGTCCGGAAGCATCCGGTTCGCCCAACTCCATGCGCTGGCAGGTGAGAATAAGTTTTCCATTGGCTTTTTTCGCCAGTTTTACCGGCGCCATCAAAAACTCAAATTTCACGCCTTCTTCTTTCGCTTCCTGAATCTCAATTTTTTCCGCCGGCATTTCGCTCTCGGTACGGCGATAGAAACACGACACCTCCTGACTGCCGAGCCGAACCGAAGTCCGCAGACAGTCCATTGCAGTATTACCGCCGCCGACAACAATTACTTTCCCGGGATTTTCGCCGCTCCAGTCATTACGGGCAATTTTTTCCAAAAACGCAATGCCTTGAACCGCCAGTTCTTCGCCTTCGCAACGCATTTCGCCAGCTTTCCAGCAGCCGATAGTAACCGCCACCGCATCATACTGTTGCTTTAAATCAGACATTGCCAAATCCGCGCCAAGCTTGCGATTCAGCTCAATTTCAATGCCCATATCAACAAAATGTTTGATTTCACGGTCAAGTATCGCCTTGGGCAGACGATATTCAGGAATGCCGTAACGCAACATTCCGCCCGCCTTCGGCATCTGTTCAAAAATTTTCACTTTATAACCGGTGAGCCGCAGGAAATACGCCGCCGCCAGACCTGCCGGGCCAGCGCCCACCACCGCCACTTTTCGGCCATTGTACGCAGGCAATTCTTCCATGTAGGTATCATAAAACATATCGGACGCCAGACGCTTGAAGTCATTGATGGCGACCGGGTTGCCGGTAACATTTTTGCGACAGTCTTTTTCACAAAAGCGCGGACACACCCGGCCAATGCTCATCGGCAGCGGAATGCGCTCTTTTACAATTTTCAGACATTCCAGAAAATCTCCTTTTCTGCCGGCGCGAACATATTCTTCGACTTTAGCGTGCGCCGGACAAGCAATTGTGCAGGGAGCTTCGCAATCGCCGGAATGCTCCGACAACAACAGTTCCAACGCGGTTTTGCGCATATCTTTGACTTCATCCGAAGACGCGTCAATCGTTGCGCCCTCGTTCGGACAAGCCGAACAGGATGGCAGAAAACGCCCGGTCTTCGTATCTTTTACCACACAGACAAAACAGGATGTCGTCCGGGAAATTTTCTGACTGTAACACAACGTCGGAATCTGAATTCCGTTATTTTCCGCCACTTGAAGGATTGTTTGTCCGGGCTCCGCCGTAACTTCCTTCCCGTCAAGTATAAATTTTATCTTATTCACTGTAAAAACCTTCTCCCTTCTTAACGCGGTAAATAGTGTCTTTCGGACAGACTTCAATACAGGTATTGCATTTAGTGCATTTGCTGTTGTCAATCACAAAGTCCGCACTTACGGCATTTACCGGACAATTCTTTATGCACAGTTTACACTTGATGCATTTACTTTGATCCAATTTAACATCCACCAGCGCATTACATTCAAGCGCCGCGCACTGCAAATTATTGACGTGCATTTCGTATTCATGCCTGAAATAACGCAAAGTGGCGAGCACCGGATTCGGCGCGGTCTGCCCGAGTCCGCAAAGCGAACCCATGCGCACTTTCTTTCCCATATTTTCCAGAAAAGTCAAATCTTCCGGCTCGCCTTTGCCACCGGTAATCCGTTCCAGCGTTTCAAACATCCGTTTAGTGCCGACCCGGCAGAAAGTACATTTCCCACAGGATTCACGATGCGTGAAATCCAGAAAATAACGCGCGGTTTCCACCATGCAGCGATTTTTGCCAATGACAATCATCCCGCCCGAACCCATAATCGCGCCGAGTGATTTTAACGAATCATAATCCACCGGCGTGTTAAACAGTTCCACCGGAATGCAACCGCCGGACGGACCGCCGGTTTGAACTGCTTTTACGCTGTCCGGCTCCGCGCCGCCAATATCAAATACGATTTCAGCCAGCGTGGTTCCCATTGGCACTTCCACCAATCCGGGATATTTCAAGTCGCCAGCCAGCGCGAACAGTTTCGTGCCTTTGCTGCCAGCCGTGCCGATGGCGGCATACTTCTCGCTGCCGTCACGAATAATCAACGGAACATTGCCGAACGTCTCAACATTGTTAATCAGTGTCGGATATTTTTTCCAGCCACTGTCGGTTGGGAACGGCGGACGAAACCGCGGCGTTCCGCGTTGGCCTTCCAGCGACGCAATCAACGCGGTTTCTTCGCCGCAGACAAACGCTCCGGCGCCTTCCTTAATAATTATTTCAAGCTCTCTGCCGTTAATCAGGTTCAGTTTCCGCTCTTTAATCTGAGCAATGGCAATCGCCAGATGCTTGATCGCCAGCGGATATTCCGCCCGGCAATAGATAAACAGCTTGGTTGCGCCGGTGGCATAAGCGCCAATCAACATGCCTTCCAGCACTTGATGCGGAACACTTTCCATCAGCGAACGATCCATGAACGCGCCCGGATCGCCCTCATCCGCGTTGCAAATCATTATTTTCTGTTCCGCCTGTTTTAAAGACAAAAACTGCCATTTCATGCCAGTTGAAAATCCGCCGCCGCCACGACCGCGCAAACCGGATTTTTTTATTTCATCCACCACGTCTGCGGCAGTCATTTGCAACGCTTTTTTCAAACCGTCATAACCGCCGTTGGCAATATATTCATCAATTGAAGTTGGGCAGATTCTTCCCGCCATGGCCAGCACTTTATGCAATTCCTTGCTTTTTCTGCCAGCTGGAACCGCGAAACGATTGTCCGCGCCGAGCGTCAAAATATTGGCAATGGATTTTTCATCCGCCGTTACCTGCGCGTAGGTGATAACGCCGTCATCCGTCTCGATTTCAACCAATGGTTCAGCATAACAATGTCCGATGCAGCCGACTTCTTCCAACAGAATTCCCGGCGCATGCTGTTTCAACAGGGCGAGAACGTCATCGGCTCCAGCCGCCAAACCACAGGAAGCTGTGCCGACCCGGATTCTCCTGATATGTGTATTCGCGGTCATTTGGCTCTGTACTCCTTGAGGATTTTAAGTGTAGATTTCCGGTCAAGCTTGGCATAAACTTTACCGTTAATGCTCATTACCGGCGCCAGACTGCAACAACCCAGACAAGCCACCGTTTCCAGTGAAAACAACCCTTCCGCGTCAGTTTCGCCAGATTTAACATTCAGCTCGGTTGAAATCCAGTCCAGGATTAAAGGACTCCCTTTAATATGACAGGCCGTGCCGTCACAAACGCTGATTTGATGTTTTCCCGGCTTAGTACGTTTGAATTGAGCATAAAACGACAGCACGCCTTCCACTTCCACAACCGGAATTGAAAAATATTCCGCCGCCGCGCAAATCCCGTCATCGGCAACATAACCTTCAGATGCCTGAATCGCCTGCAATCCTTTAATCAGATTGCTGGCGTCGCGGTCTATCTTTTCGAGGTAATGGTATTTACCGTTCATATATATCGACCTCCATATAAATAACACAGTAACAAAAATTAAAGCAAATACTATAACACCTTTTTTGTATAATGCTTATCCATTTTTTATTTTTTTTTGTCAGGTTGAAAATGGGCCGCTTGAAATAAGAACTATTAACCATATATTCGTTAACTCGTTGCGAACTAAATTCGAGTAAATTCTTAATTATCAGGACCATTGTAATATGAATAAAATCATCCGGCTGGCAATCGCCAACCTGCTGTTAATGCCAGTCATACTTTTCGCCGCCGAACCGCAGGCTGAATTAAAAAACCTTGAAGGCGTTATCAATATCGCCGACACTATCGGCAATGAAAATATCGCCAAACGCGCCGCACTCGCAGTCGGAATCGCCAATCCAAAATTAAAAATCACCATTTTAAAAATGTCCGTTCCCGACGCGGTCGCCGCAGTCGGCAGCGGCAAAGCCGACCTGATTCTTCTCGACCAGCGCCTGCCGCAAAAACTGCGCGGAAAAATTGATTATAAACTCTATCGCTACGCCGCCAATCCGGCAGTTATCGCAGTTAATGTTAAAAATACGCTAAACTCCATTACCAGTCAGCAACTGCGCGATATTTTCTCCGGAAATATTGAGTC
>JBAYVM010000025.1:0-14008 GCA_041674645.1 Victivallaceae bacterium
CTTTATCCTTGCAGCGGCATTGAGCTTTGCCACATACGTTGTAATGTTCCTCCAGAGTGCCGGGCAACATCGGCTTGGCCTGTAACAGAATTCTTATTTGTTCTTTCATTTTGAGCTCCTTTGTTGCAAAAAAACAGATTTATAAATCTATCGGAATATACACAAAAAAAGAGAAAATACAAGCTTTCCTTGATAAAAACAGTGAAAAATAAAACATTTAACCCGTCAAACTTAACACCCCAGGTTAGAGCCGGTAAATTCAATTGGCCCTGGTAGTTACGGTCATCTGGGAGGATGCGGAAGTGGATTATATGTTAACCCTCAAAACCATATTGTATTCGCTCTTTCAAGAAATTCCAGAGATAAAAATTACCGAAAATACCTTGCCGGCATCACTTTCATACTGGCAAAAATAAAATAATTTTTAATGTACCCCGTACCGTATTTTTATTTGACACTGTAAGTAGAAGTTACTTTGTCTTCGGTTTCCAGAGATACGGGAGCAGTCGTCGCAAACGGGGGGCGCTTTTAATGGCTAATTTTACAAACTTTAAGCACAAAACGGATATCCTTTTGCATTTTTGTAGTTATCTCGTTTGTCATAAGCTTGTTAATAGTCTTTTTTTTACATGGCAACGGATATTTTATTAATATTTTTTTAATTGTGGTGGAACGGTTGAAGTCACTACGCCTGACTGAAACGCTTAGTGGTGGCATTGTGGCTAAAAACTGTGGTTCCAGGGCAGACGAAGAGCCGCAAAGAATTCTGGATTTATAGTTCACACTGAACTTTCGGGCGCTTGATAATGCACAATTATTTGCCGATTAAAATATTGCTTCCTGCTTTTTTGCTGTAGTTTTCTGTATATTTATTGATTCGTCGTGTTTATAGTAGTAACTTAAAGTAATTAACTTTGTATATAAGTTGTAAGGCTTTCCGGAAAACACATGCTATGAAAAATATAGAACACCCGGGGCGTAACAGGTCGTTAATATTGCTCTTTGCAATTTTAGTGCTGTCTGCTTTGGCTGCCGGATTTTATTACTACCGCGTTCAGTATAACTTGATAATTCAGATGGAACTGAAGAGTCTGGCAACTAGCGCTAAGCTCAAGGCGGCTCAAATTGCTCAATGGCATCGGCAGTGCCTGGGCAATCTTGAGTCCACTTATAATAATCCGTTTGTGGTTTGCCAGCTCAATGCTTTTTTACAAAACCGCGAAGACCGGCAGAAACGCCGGGATATTCTGGCATGGATTAAATCGCTGCAAGCCAGTTGTTTATATGATGAAGTTATTTTATGCGATGCGGCCGGGCGGCAGGCGCTGGCGATTCCGCAAGGTAAAGTTCTTGACCCTGGCGAAAAAGTAATCATTGTTGAGGCGTTAGTTCAAAAGCGCAAAATATTATCAGATATACATATTTCTGATGACGGTCCGTTTTCACATATTACCGTTATTATGCCACTTACTCTGCCAGAGTCTCCGGATACGGTCATCGGCTTGCTTTGCATGCGGATAAATCCGGAGAATAATTTATTCCCAATGATTAAATTCTGGACGGAGCCGGGTTCATCCATGGAAGTTGAATTGATTCGTCAGAATGGCGACAGGATTGTATACTTAAACCAACTGCGTCACCGTCCGGATTCCACGGTAGAATTCATGCTTCCGATGCAGACTCCCAAGCTTATCGACACGAAGATTTTAACGGAAGGTAAAAAAAATGTTGAAGGGGTTGATTACAATGGTACTGCGGTACTGGCCGTTGCCGAGCAGGTTCCCGGTACCGCTTGGACTGTCGTTGTAAAAATAGACCGGCAGGAAGTTTATTCGTCTTTGCTCCGGCAGTCATGGATTGTTGGAATTGGCCTCTTTCTGTTACTGCTGTTCACTGCGTCATGGGCGATGTTGTGGCGGTGGCGTCAACGGTCAGTTTTTTTTCATGCATTATATGAAGAGCAAAAGCAGGCTAAGGAAAAAGAACATTGGCTGGCATCCATTGTCAAAGCTTCTGAAGAGGCGATAATCGGCAAGTCGCTGGATGATGTCATCACCAGTTGGAATGTCGGGGCTGAAATGGTTTATGGTTATAAAAAAACGGAAATTATCGGGCAGTCCGCCTCGATTCTGATTCCACCGGAACTGCAAACCGAAGAGGCCGTTTTACTCAGGCGGGTATGGACTGGAGAATATATCCGGCACTACGAAACGGAGCGCATTAAAAAAAGTGGAGAG
The DNA here is from genome assembly GCA_041674645.1 of Victivallaceae bacterium. Lineage (GTDB taxonomy): Bacteria > Verrucomicrobiota > Lentisphaeria > Victivallales > Victivallaceae > JBAYVM01. The sequence goes on from JBAYVM010000025.1 coordinate 2,238, forward strand.
AAAATTTATGTTTCACTGACGCTGTCGCCGGTCATTGATTCTGACGGCAAGGTTATCGGAACGTCATCTTTTTCTAACGACATCACCGACCGCAAGCTGGTTGATGCGGAGTTGCGCGAGACCAAGGCGTTGCTGCAAACGGCATTTGACCAGAGTCAGGCAGGCATTGCGATTGCCGACGCTCCGGACGGTAAGCTTCGGTATGTAAATAAGGCCGGACTTATGATACTTGGCAAGCCGAAAGAGGAAATCGTTGATAATGTGGATATGGATAAATATGTTTCATCCTGGCAGCTTCAGCATTTAGACGGAACTCCGTTTGCAACTGAGGAAGTGCCTTTGACGCTGGTCATAAAGAATGGTGAAAGTTACAGCGGGGAATTGGTCATTATGCAGGATAATGGCGAAAAACGGGTGGTGCTGGCCAATGCCGCGCCAATCTTTGACGATGCGGGTGAAGTCAAAGGCGGAATTGTAATTTTTGAAGATATTACGGTACAGAAACAGACGACCCAGGCTCTGGCAGCGCTCAATGAAACTTTGGAACGCCGGATAACGGAGCGTACCGCAGAATTGCAGAAGTATGCCATGCGGGTAAAACTGCTTTCTCAAGCCACCGAGCAAAGTCCGGCATCTGTGGTTATTACTGACTGTACAGGAAAAATTGAATTTGTCAATCGGCGGTTTTCGGAAGTTACCGGTTACACTCAGGAAGAGGTAATCGGCCGCAATCCACGTATTTTAAACTGGGGACAACAGCCGCTGGAGTTTTATCGGGAAATGTGGCATACTATCATGTCCGGCAATACATGGAAAGGCGTGTTCTGCAACCGCAAGAAAAACGGCGAAGCATACTGGGAAAAAGCCACCATTTCACCGGTGCGTAACGAACAGCAGAAAATCACCAATTTTATCGGGGTAAAAGAAGATGTTACCCAGGAACGGATGACGTTAATGGCGCTGGAGGCTGCGGAAGAGCGCAGCCGACTGTTGCTGGAGTCTGCCGGAGAAGGTATTTTTGGCGTGGAGGCGACGGGCAAAGTCACGTTTATTAATTCAGCCGCCTGTCAGATGCTGGGTTATGAACTGACAGAATTGCTGGGGCAGACCATTCGTGAAAAAATTCATTATTTGCGTGCGGACGGCAGCCCGTATCCGGTCGAAGAATGTCCAATGTATAAAGCTTATACCGAGGGGGTTGCCGGCAATATTAAGAATGAAGTCCTGCTCCGACACAATAAAGAGATGTTTTTTGTTGATTATTTTGCCATGCCGATTCGCAAAGACAATGCCATTGTCGGAGCTGTAATCAGTTTTCAAGATATTACCGAACGTAAAAAATCGGCGGACGAACTGGCGGCTGCCCGCCGTCAGGCCGATGCGGCCAACCTTGCGAAAAGCCAGTTTCTGGCGAATATGAGCCATGAAATACGAACGCCGATGAATGCTATTCTAGGTATGACTTACCTGGCGCTGGAGACTGATTTGTCCCCGAAGCAGCATGACTATCTGTTAAAAATCAATATCGCAGCAAAATTAATGTTGAACATTATCAACGATATTTTAGACTTCTCTAAAATTGAAGCAGGTAAACTGGAGATTGAAAATATCACTTTTGACTTTGTTGACGTGATTAAAAATTCAATCATGCTGATTGGATTTAAGGCCGAAGATAAAGGAATCGAGCTGCACGCCGACATCGACGTGACGATTCCTGCCCGGCTCAACGGGGATCCCGTGCGACTTGGTCAAATTGTGAATAATTTAATGAGCAATGCCGTTAAATTTACCGATCATGGAGAAATTTTATTGTCTGTTCAGGTTGCGGAACGTACACCCAATAAGATTGAACTGGAGTTCAGCGTTAAAGATACCGGTATCGGTATCTCCAGCGAGCAGCAGTTGAAATTATTTAAAACTTTTACCCAGGCTGATGACTCCATCACACGGCGATACGGCGGAACTGGTCTTGGACTTGCCATCTCCAGGCAACTGGTGGGCCTGATGGGCGGCGGCGAAATACAGTGTGACTCCGTTCCAGGCCAGGGTAGCGTTTTCAGCTTCAAGCTCCACTTCGACATTCCCGAAAACTCTGATCAGGAAACAGGTTACTTGCAGCTTGAACCGGCATTGCTCGGCATGCATACGCTGATTGTCTCAAGAAGCAGAACGCTGTGCAATATCACCCGGAAAATTATGGAAGGCATGCATTTCAAAACAGCGTCTGCCGACTCTGTAGCCCAAATGCTTAAAAAGATTTTGGATGCAGATAAAAACCATACGCCGTTTGAACTGGTTTTCATTGACGGACGGCAATCCGGATTGGACGCACTTGAAGTCGGCAGGCAAATCCGACAAATGCAATTGTCAAATTCGCCCAAATTACTGCTGATTTCATCCTGGAAGAACGGACTTGATGATGCTTTAGTCGAAACTGCCGGATTCTCCGCTTGCGTCACCAGCCCGGTTCATGCCTCAACCCTGTTTGATGCGATTATGCAGGCATTTAATGGCGAAAACGCTGCGGTTGCAACTTCGTCGTGGAATAGCAAAAACCTTGGTGGAGCTAGAATATTACTGGCGGAGGACAACGATTTCAACCAGCAGGTGGCAATGGAAATGCTCGAAAGCGCTGGCGCACTGGTAACTGTGGTCAATGACGGCTTTGAAGCGGTTGAAGCAGTAAAGAAAAGTAACTTCGATTTGGTGCTGATGGATATTCATATGCCGAAAATGGACGGGTTAACTGCCACACGTAATATCCGTCAATTAACCAGGCCAGGGGTGGCGGAACTGCCGATTCTGGCTATGACCGCCGATGCCATGAAACAGGATATCCGGCATTGTCTGGAGGCCGGTATGAACAGCCATATTACCAAGCCGATTGATCCTGCCGAAATGTTTAATGTTTTAAGTAATTACGTTACGGTAACGGATGTCCCGCAGAATAGTCGCATGGTTTCCGCTGACGTGGAAGACGTGGTGATTGATTTGCAATGCAGCCGGTCTGAACTGGATGTTGTCGACGGCTTGTCTCGCGCAGGCGGCAACAAAATATTTTATCGCACTCTGCTGTGCAAATTTATCCGTGACTTTGCCGCCGCCGGCGCCGAAATTGACTCCAGCCTGAAGAAGAATAAACGGCAGGATGCACTGCGAATCGCGCATACAGTAAAGAGCGCCGCCGGTTCCATCGGCGCGTTGCATCTGCACATTGCCGCAGGTGAACTGGAACAACTTCTGTGTTCGAATACATCCGAAGCATCAATAGCTCTGGAACGTTTCAACAACCAGTTAAATAAACTGATTGCAGCATTGCGCCAGGAACCTGCGTTGTGTACTGGCCAGGACCGCGCAGGTGTAATGCAGATGAAACCGGGAGATATGGAACATCTGAAAAAAACTGTTGAAGAACTGGAGGCTTTTGGACAGAAGTGTATGGTTAAGCAATGCCGGGAGCTTATGTCTTCGTTGCTGAAATTTGAATGGCCGCCTGAATATGCTGCCATTATTTATGTTGTAAACAACATGTTTTCAAGATATCGCTTTGACGAAGCATTGATAGAACTTGAAAAACTACGGAAGCTTTTTAACTTAAAAAAATAAATCATCCAAGGAGGATTATCATGACAAACATTACTGAAACAAAAGCAAAAATTCTGATAGTTGAGGATACCGAAACGAATATTGACATTCTCATGGAAACATTGTCGGAAGAATACGAATTGAGCGTTGCCATTAACGGAGAAAAGGCGTTGCGATTGCTCGAAAATTACAAACCTGACCTTGTTCTGCTGGATGTGATGATGCCGGGCATTGATGGCTACGAGGTATGCCGCAGACTGAAAGCAGACCAGACCGTGCAGGGTATTCCGGTTATTTTCCTGACCGCACTGTCTGACGAAGGTAATGAAGCCAAAGGACTGGAGCTTGGCGCAATAGACTATATCACCAAACCGTTTAATCCGGCAATAGTCAAGGCTCGGGTACGGAATAATTTATCATTGAAGCTGTATCGGGATCATTTGGAGGAATTAGTGCAGGAAAGAACCCGGCAACTAACGCTGGCTAACGCCAGACTTGCAACTATGGACCGCGTGAAGAGTGATTTCATGCGAGTCATTTCCCATGAAATGCGCACCCCGGCCAATGGAGTTCTCGGACTGGGTGAATTGCTGTTTGAACTATGTCCGGACTCGGAAGAAAAACGTCAGCTGTGGAGCTTTTTTGAACAAAGCCAGTCACGAATGGTACGTCTGCTGGATAATGCTTTACTCTTGAATACGCTGGATTCTGAGCAGACGAATTCGCCAGCTGAGGTTGTGCCGCTGGCAGCAATCATAAATAAAATCAGCAGCGCCGGAATTCCGTCAGAACTCACAACTCCGGAAAACGAATTACCGCAAACCGGAATTATCGGCTTGCGACAATCGCTGGAAGAGGCGTTTGGAATGTTGTTGGAACTGGCCCAATGTTTCTGTTCCGGAGACAAACCAATTCGTCTGACGGTGCTAAAGGAAAAGGATAATATTATTTTTCGCTTTGAATTGACGAATATAGATATTCAGGCGGAAGCCGCTTCTGATTTCTTTGATATTGAGTCAACCAGTCGCAGCGGTTCCGCCGCCGAGCCACTGGGACTGTCCCCGGTCGTCGCTCAGAAAATTATCTCCGTGTGGGGCGGCAGCGTCAGGTTGCTGCCTGGAAAAGATAAAATCGGAACCTTAGAGGCCATGCTTCCAATCGACCAGGGTTAATTAGCACAAAATAAGGTACAGAGCTCAGTAAAGGTGTCCAGTTGAATGTAGTTCTTTAGTCTCTGAACACATGACCTGGTGGATTTTAGCTTGAGGCGAATTCAATTCTAATTTGTTGTTTCAATGTAACTCAGACACTCTTGTCTGAGATTAAGCAGTAATAGGGAAAAAGCCAAAGCGGCACAGGAGCGCCGCAGTCCAAAGACGCTTCGCGTCAGAAGTTCCAGCGAAGCCGGTCAGGTTCAGACAAATTCATAAAAACGAGGCGCGCCGGGAACTTTTTTGAGTTGAGTTCGCTCATAATTTAGAAAGTTTAGTCGCATCTTCAAATCCCGGGAAAAAGATTTTCACGCAAGCGGGTCATGCGCTCAGAGACTTGACAAAAGGGCGCTTTACGGCATCTTTATTTTTGCAAAAAAAAACCGCCGGGAAAACCGGCGGTTTTTATATTCAGCGAAAAGGCGAATTATAATCTGCCGATGCAGTTAAGTTCGGTAAACGCCAGTTCGACACGTTTAACAATCGAAACTTCAGATTCTCTCAGCCATTTTCTCGGGTCATAATATTTCTTGTTCGGCTTGTCTTCGCCTTCCGGGTTTCCGAGCTGTCCCTGGAGGTAACCTTCGTTGGCCTTGTAGAAATCCAGAACGCCCTTCCAGGCTGCCCACTGAGTGTCAGTGTCAATGTTCATTTTGATTACGCCGTAGCTGATGGCTTCAGCGATTTCTTCCGGAGTTGAGCCGGAGCCGCCGTGGAAAACAAAGTCAACTGGATTAGTCGCGGTTCCCAGCTTTTTCTGAATGTATTCCTGAGAATTACGGAGGATAACCGGAGTCAGTTTGACATTGCCCGGCTTGTAAACGCCGTGAACATTGCCGAAAGAAGCGGCAATGGTGAAGTTTTTGCTGATGGCGCGCAGTTTTTCGAACGCGTAGCAGACATCCGCCGGCTGGGTGTACAGTGCGGAATTGTCCATGTGCGAATTGTCAACGCCGTCTTCTTCGCCGCCGGTGCAACCCAGTTCGATTTCCAGAGTCATGCCGATGGCGCTCATGCGTTTGAGGTATTTGCAACTGATTTCGATGTTTTCTTCCAGTGACTCTTCTGACAGGTCAAGCATGTGTGAGCTGAACAGCGGACGACCGTGGGATTTGTAAAAAGCTTCGCCAGCATCCAGCAGTCCGTCAATCCAGGGCAGCAGTTTTTTGGCGCAATGGTCGGTGTGGAGAATTACGACGATGCCGTATTTTTCCGCCAGGTGATGGATGTGGTAAGCTCCGGTGATAGAACCGGCGATGGCCGCTTCCTGTCCTTCAAGTTTCAAACCTTTGCCGGCATTGAACGCGCCGCCGCCGTTAGAAAATTGAATAATGACCGGAGATTTTACTTTTGCCGCCGCTTCCATTACCGCATTGATTGAATCGCTGCCGACAACGTTAACTGCGGGCAGGGCGAATTTGTTTTCTTTGGCAATCTTGAATACCTTCTGCACGTCTTCGCCGAAGATAACTCCAGGTTTGACCACATCAAGAATTTTTGTCATGATTTTAGCTCCATTATTTGTTGACTTCTATATATGAAAAATACTAAAAAACGATTATTGAAAATAGTCATAAATTTGTAATAATCAAGTCATGAGGGCGACTTTTGCCGGATTTTTTGCCGGTTGTGTGGTTTTACTTTCTTTCAGAGTGACTTCATGACCACGAACGCGGCGAGCCGCCAATCAGCATGTTTAAAATCCCTTTTGAACGCTTGATGGTATTGGCGGCGGCTCCGGGTTTGATGACGCTTTCAAGCGCAATCAGCACATCGTCCACGCTTTGAAAACGGTCTTCCGGGCGTTTGTTGACCATTTTGCCGAGAATATGCTGAATAGTTTCCGGCAGGTCTGGGACCAGTTTTCTGGGATCAACCGGTTTTTCATTATTAATTGAACGCATTATTTCCGTAACGGTGAACCCTTTAAACGGTTTGGAACCGGTGAAAAGTTCATACGCCAGTACGCCCAGACTGAAAATATCCGACCGCTGATCTGATTTCGAAGCATTCACAAACGCTTCTGGTGACATATAAGCCGGCGACCCCATGATGTCCGAAGAAATCGTCATTTCGGAATCAATGGTTTTGGCAATGCCAAAGTCGGTGAGTTTGACGACATGATTTCTGGTCAGCATAATATTTCCCGGCTTAATGTCCCGGTGCAGAATTCCCTGCTTGTGAATTGCCGAAAGCGCTTTGCAAATTTGTTGCAGTATTTTTAATTTCTCTTTTTGTGAGATACTGTTTTCTTCAATGTACCGGATTAAATTATCGCCGTAAATGTATTCCATCATAATGTACGGCGTGTTGCCGTTCTCGGAAAAACCATACTCGAAAATTTTGACAATATTAGGATGACTTATTTTTGAAAGGATTTCCGCTTCCCGGAGAAAACGTTCTGCTTCCTGTTTGTAGGCCCCGGACAGTGAGAAATCTCTGCGGAGTATCTTTAACGCGTATTTTTCTTTGTTTCTTTTGACCAGCAGAACTACGCCGCTGGCTCCGGCTCCAAGATGCCGGATCAGGTCGCAACTCGGCAGTGGATTCATGAAACGTTCTTTAAGATGGTCCTGGCCGGTAACGGTTTTGATGATTTTGCTTTTCTGTTCGCTGAGCGCTTCTTTGACCTTCTCCAGAATTTTTGTGCTGCTAATTGGAATTTTTATATAATCAAAAGCGCCTTCTTTAATCATGCTGACGGCTTCTGAAATTTCCGGGTTGCGGGACATGATGACGATTTCCATCACCGGATGCCGTTTTTGGCAGTAGCGGACGACTTCAAGGTTTGATGTTCCCGGCATAGCGGCATCGCATAGAATCAGGTCGAAGCTGTAATCAATCAGTTTTTCGAATGCGTCCCAGACGCTGTCAGCGGTTTGAATTTCATATCCTTGACTGGCAAGTGATGCGCTTAATTCGGTTTGAGATTTTACATCTTTCTGCACAATCAGAATCCGGGCAGTTTGCGTATTCTGTAATTTTTGAGTTTCACTCAGTTTTTTCGAAACGCTGTCAGTCATATTAAAACGCATTTAAAAGTTAATCTTGAAATATCTTACACACAGCGTGCAAGTATAGCACAAAAAAGAGTTGTTTGCAAATTCTTTTGAGCTCAGGACATATAATATACAGAGGATATAAAGTGGTCAAACTTGCGCTTCTTCCTGCTTATGGCGCTATATTTTTCGGATTGTGGTGATGCGCAAGTGACCGGTTTAGATATTGGTCAAGGAGTTCGATGTCAAATTCCTTAATCAAGTCATTGACCGTGAATTCGTCGCATTCGCTGGAAATCAATACTGATGCCAGCAGCCCGGGGTCAACTACTTTTACTTTGCGCCCGTATTTGGCGCGCATGGCATCAAGTTTTTCCCAATTGCCATCAAGATGCACCAGTTTGCAATCCAGATTCACGGAGTTGGTAACGTAATTAAAATAGTTGGTTGATTTAGCCAGAGTTCGTCCGTCCGGAGAAATAATCTCACAGGGAAGATTGCAGACCGCGCCGGCAAAATGTGCCCGACAACTGTAGGCCCAGTAGGCTTCCATCAGTCCACCATGATACATGGAGCAAAAGACGATTAAATCCGGCTGTTGCGCTGCGTATTTCAGGCGCAGTTCATCGAAACCCAAGTCAAAACAGATGACGCAGGCCAGTTTCCCGAAGTCAGTTTCAATTACCTGCGCATCTTTTCCGCAAAGAATTCCGCCTTCAGTGGTTTCTTCGATGACCAAATGGTTCTTGCTGTAAATCCCGGCGATATTTCCCTGACGGTCGATGATTTGTGTGGAGTTGCGCCAGGTTCCGTCCGGCATTTCGTGACAGGCGGAATAGGCAATATAGCAACGGTTGGCTTTCGCCTGAGCCGAGAAAAAATCTCTGACCTGATTGCCCCGCGTCTGGTAATAATTTTGTTTTTCTTCCATCGTCATGTCGGAATACCGGTCACAGGCTTCCGGAACGATAATCAAATCCGGCTGGTCGGGCAATACTTTTTGTAGCTCGCAGTTCCAATGTTTTATCATTTTATCCACTGCTTCCTGGCCGCGGAAACCGGCGCTGGTGATGGCTGCGGCGCCGAAAGCGCTTATCGTTACATATCTGGCCATATTGTGAAGTCCTTAATTTTCTGAAAAATTCAGTCTGTTTAAAAATGCTGAAGTTATTTTATCCATAAACTTGCGAGAAGTCAACTCGTTTAGCAATTCCGGAGAATGAAAAACTTAAATTATCTTCAGATTGATAATTTTAAATTCCGGCTTGATACCGGATAGTTATGAAGCTATCGTATTTCTAATATTTGAAGGTTTGTTTTAATATGGATATTGCAGGCAAAACAGTCTTAATTACCGGCGGGGCGGTCAGGATCGGCAGTGAATTCTGCCGGGCGTTTGCGTCAGCCGGAGCCAGAGTTATTATTCACTGCAATGCTTCCTGCGTTGCCGCTGAAACACTCAGAATGCAACTTCCATTTCCTGAAAACCATAAAGTTGTCAAGTGCGATTTTAACTCTTCCGCAGAAACTGAATTATTGTTCAGCCGTACTGGGAAAGTGGATATTCTGATAAATAACGCCTCTATTTACCGTCCGTCGCCTTTGCTTGAAGAATCTGCCGCGGATATTGAGCAACATTTTAAAATAAACTGCCTGGCTCCAGTTTTATTGATGAAACAATTTGCCGCTCAGCCAGGCTTGAAGAGCGGTTGCGTTATTAATATTCTTGACCAGGAAATTGCGGGCACAGTTCCGGCAAGCGGCGGTTATGCTTTGTCCAAACGGGCTTTGGCCGATGCTACGCTCAAGGCCGCGCTTGAATCAGCGCCGCGCTTGCGGATTAACGCAATCGCCCCGGGTCCAGTGTTGGCTCCGCCGGGAAAAGAACATTTGGGAATGGAAAAAACCTTAAAATCGGTTCCGCTTGGCCGTCAAGTGGCGCTTTGTGATCTTGCCGCCGCCAGTATTTTTCTGGCTTGTAATGAATCGATTACCGGACAAATTCTGTTTGTGGACTGCGGACAACATTTAACCAGTTAGAGAAAATATAAATTATGAAAATCAGCATCAGCACTTCTATTTTCGGGCGGGAGGAAATGACACCTATTTTATCTCGTATCTTCAGAAACTGAAACGGGCAGGTTACGAATACATTGAAATCAGCCGTAAGCATGACAATTTGAAGCAGCGGCTGACTGAAATCCGGGAAATTGGACTCAAGGTGTGGGCCGTTCACGGCACCATGAAAAGTGAAGCAATATCGCTGGATGCTGACATAAGAAAATACGCGCTGGAAACAGAATTCGTCCGGATGCAGGATGCCGCCGCGTTTGCTCCGTGTCCTTACGTAATTCATTATCTTGACCGCTTTATTAATACAGAATATGGCAAGCAGTTCAGTGATGTGGTGGAACAGCTTCGGGTTAAATGCGCTGAACTTGGATTTGTTCTCGCTATTGAAACCGCCCCTTATTCTAAATATGATGAACGTTATGCGGACAGCCTGGAAATCGCCGGGTTTGTCAGATCATTTCATTCTCCATACGTTCAGGTGACTGTTGATATAAATAATTCCAGCCTCAAAGAAGACCTTAAACAAGTTTGTGAAAACTGCTGCGGCATTATCGGGAACGTTCATATTTCTGACAACCGGGGCGGGCGGGAACAGCATTTGGTTCCTGGTTGCGGGCATCTTAACATCCGGCGCGCTGTCGAAATGTTGATTGCCGCCGATTACGAAGGCCCTTGTAATCTCGAATGTCATCACATCAATCCTACAACAGAAGTGTTGAAAATGATAAAAGAAACTACAGAAGAAATTTGTAAAGGAATTAATAATGGCTCTGATTCAATGTAATTTTCATTCTGATGCTCTCGGCATGGCTTCGGAAATTAATGTGATTCTGCCGCAACCGGCTAAAACCGCAATCGGCGTAGATGCCGTTCCGGATAAGAAAACTTTTCCAGTTCTCTATTTGCTGCATGGATTGAGCGATGACAATACCATCTGGTGTCGCCGTACTTCCATTGAACGCTATGCTACGGCTGCTGGCCTGGTCGTAGTTATGCCCAACGGGCAACGCAGCTTTTACGCCGATATGGCCGCCGGTGGAAAATTCTGGACTTACCTCAGCGAAGAGCTTCCGGATATTGTCAAAGCGTTTTTTCCGGTCAGTCATAAACGCGAAGACACGTTTGCCGCCGGTCTTTCCATGGGCGGCTACGGCGCACTAAAACTGGCGTTACGTTGTCCGGAGAAATTTGCCGCCGCCGCCAGTCTTTCCGGTGTCGCTGATGTTTTCAGGTTCGCTAAACTATATGATACTCCGCAATGGCGTCAGGAAATGATTAACATCTTTGGGAATCCGGAAAATATTCCCGGTTCAATGAACGACCTTTTCTTTCTCAGCTCACAGCTGGCGGGAAAAAATATAGAAAAGCCGAAAATATTCCAGTGTTGCGGTACTGAAGATTCCCTTTATGCCGATAATTTAAAATTCCGGGAGCACATGCGCAGACTGGATTTTGAATATCATTATCAGGAAGCCCCAGGCTGTCACGAGTGGGGTTTCTGGGACAGATATATTCAAGATGTCATTAAGTGGCTTCCAATGGCAAAGTCGTAACGGTTTTTACTGTGGGAAGATGTATGCTGATAAAAATAATTTGCATCGGAAAAATCAAAGATAAAAATATTCAGGCTAAAATTGATGAGTTAGCCAAATGGATCAGCCCGTATGCCAAACTGGAAATCAGTGAATTGCCGGATAGTGCAAAAGACAAGGAAGGGGGGGCTGTTCTTAAAGCTTTGGAAAAAGAACGCGGTTGCGTTTTTATTCTCAGTGAAGAGGGGCAGGAGTTCTCTTCCGCTCAATTTTCCGCTAAATTGTCCGGAATTGATTCCAAAATAATTTTCGTTATTGGCGGACCTTACGGTATTTCACCTGAAGTTAAGAACGAAGCCGACTGTCTAATC
>JBAYVM010000026.1:0-13950 GCA_041674645.1 Victivallaceae bacterium
AAGCCTCGCTGAATATAATATCTGACAGTGCGCCTGCTGATGCCAGTTTTTTTTGCCAAATAATCCAGATTAAACAATTTCTTTCGTCCTGTGAATGTTTGCGACAAATTTACGACACTAATATGACACTTTGTTTCATCTTGTCAAGTTCAGGATAGTTGATAGCAGAAAACTGAAATAAAATGAACATTTAGTCATGGTGAAAAAATGGATATAATGACTTATGGAGGTGGTTGATTACGCGGCAAGGCGCGTAATCAACGCATATTTTTATAAAGACTTTTTTCCGGCGTGGATAGCAATCGGATAGTAGTAAATGATTTTTCGGTTACGTGTTTCTGCGCGTACTCCGAGCTGGTTTTTGCCGATGTCCGCTTTGAGCATTGCCCGCAGCTTGTCTTTGCCGCCGGGTAATGGAAATGATGCCGCCAGTTGTGCTTCCAATTCCATCTCCACGGAATAATTTTTCTGTTGCAATCCGGTTAAACCAGAAATTTTGAACATGGTTGAAAATTCAATATTTGTCAGCGCTTTGACGTGCGAAGGATCTCGAAGTTTTTCCATATTATCATAAAACTCGGCGCATTCCGGAGCAATGGCTACGTCGGCAGCGATTACAATGCCATCAGGTTTGCAAACTCTAATCATTTCCTTGAGAACAGCGTCCGGGTTTAAAAAATGATGAAAGCTGTAGCGAGTAATTACAATTGAAAACGTATCATTGGCATAAGGCAACTGACAGGCAGTTCCCACGCCCCAGCTCATGTTAGTCAACGCGAGTTCTTTTTGCCGTTTTCTGGCTGCACTTATCATTGTTTCTGTGATGTCAATCCCCGTGACATGTTCGGCATATTCCGCAAAAAAGCAGGCAACCAGTCCCGGTCCGCAGGCAACATCAAGCACGGTATCATGGTTGTTGACGGCGGCAATGTCAACCAGCAGGTTCATGGCATCCGAATGTCCCGCCACTCGAGCAAATGGTTCAGCCTGTTTTGTAAACTGGTCAATAATTTTCCGGTCATGTTCTGAAGTAAAATTATTACTCATTGCTTTAATTCCTTAATTTAATGGTTAATAATAAATATATATTTGAATGTTATGTCTGTCTTGCTATATTTTGACAATGAATATAGCAAAAATGACAAAATTGCCGCCCGTAGAGATTGGGTTTCGGCTTGATTCAAAACATCCAGTAATTCCATTGACGATGGAAGTGGAAAATGCTGGTTGTGCAGCGCCGCACGCCCATCCGCGCGGGCAATTGATTTATGCCAGTAGCGGAGTGATGAGGGTTAATTGTGCAACCGGCATTTGGTTAGTGCCGCCATCGCAGGCAGTATGGATGCCGCCGCTGATGGAACATCAAGTCTATTTTTCCGCAGCGGTTTCAGTCAGGAACCTGTTTATTGATCCCTCTGCCGTCGATGGTCTGCCAGGTTTGTGTTGCGTAATCAATGTTCCACCGCTGTTGCGCGAGCTGATTCTGCGGGCAATGACTTTCGATGAGAATTATCGTGCTGATAGTGTTGAATGGCGTATCATGATGGTAATTTTGGATGAATTACGGCAACTGAAGCCGGTTCCGCTAGGTTTACCTCTGCCTCAGGACGAACGCATACGTCAAGTAACTGAGGCTTTGCTGGTTGCGCCTGGAGATTCGCGCAATCTTGAGCAATGGGCGCGTCAAGTTTTTACTACGCCAAGAACGCTGGCGAGAATGTTTGTACGGGAAACAGGAATGACTTTCGGGGCGTGGCGTCAGCAGTTGCGTTTGCTGGAAGCGGTTAAGCGCCTGGAACAGGGAGAATCGGTGTCATCTATATATCTTGATCTGGGCTATCAAAGCCTCAGCGCATTTATTGAAATGTTTAGAAAAACTTTGGGCAAAACTCCGGGAAAATTCTTTCGGGATGATAAAGAATAATCGCAAACAAGTATAGCGATGGTTATTTTCAGCTTAAATGTTAATCCCGGTCTGTTTTAATTTTTACAACAAAAAAATGGTTTATTTTTTTAATTTGGTTTTAAATTTGGCGCTTTTCGTTTACTGTTTAATTCTTTATGCTTAATAATTACAGTTGGTAAGGTTATATGGTTTTTTTGAGGAAATTATCGGGATATTTCAGTCGTCATCATTTTATCGAATCCGGCGGTTATCTGGAAATTTGGAAAGTCGCGTATCCGTTGATTCTGATGAGCGCCAGCAATTCCGTGATGCAGTTTGTTGACCGGATGTTTCTGGCGGAAAATTCCACGGAAGATGTCGCGGCGGCGTTGCCAGCTGGGATTTTATATTTCACGCTGTTCTGTTTTTTTATGGTTACTACAAATTTCACCTCGGCGCTGGTGGCGCAATTTTTCGGCGCCAGGGATAATCTCTCCTGCGTGAAAGCCGCCTGGTCCGGGTTTTATTTCGCCGTCTTCGCGTCACTGGTGATTGTATTTGTCATTCCCTTCGCGGGTGATTTTATTCTTAGTCACAACGGGCATAATCCATTGATTCAGGGGAAAGAGAAGGAGTATTTTCAATCGTTGATTCCTTGCGGGGCATTTATTTGCATGTCTTCGGCGTTTTTCTCTTTTTTCTCCGGACGCGGAAAAACTTTATGCATTGCGATGATTAATATTGCCGGTTGTGGGCTGAATATTATTCTTGACTATATTTTTATTTTTGGTAAATGCGGTATGCCGGCTCTGGGAATTTTGGGGGCAGGGCAAGCAACTTCGATTGCGGCGGCGTTCATCCTGCTGTGTGCGATGATACTGTTCAGTTCAGTTGATCAGGTGCAATTCCCGACCAGAAAAGTTCGCGAATTGCGCATGGAATATTTAAAAAAACTGTTTTCGTTCGGAACTCCGTCCGGTTTGCAAGTGTTGTTCGATGTCGGCGCTTTTACGTTTGTGACGTTTATGATTGGCAATTTGAGCGAAGTCGCGCTGGCGTCAACGACGATTGCATTATCCATCAATCATTTGAGTTTTATGCCGTTGTTGGGGTTTTCTCAGGCCACGTCGATTGTCTGCGGACAATATATCGGGCGCGATCAGAAGGATGTGGCGTTGAAGAGCGCTTACCATTCCTGGCGTTTGACTTCGGTTTATATGAGTTTTTGCAGTATGTTTTATCTGTTTCTGCCGCTGACGTTGATTGGAATGTTCAGTCCTGGCAGCAAGCACAGCGCGATAGATTTTACTCAAGTATTGCGTTACGGACGCTGGATACTGGCCTGTGCCGCGCTGTTTAACTTTTTTGACGCAACTAAATTTATTTTCATGGGCGCGTTGCGTGGAGCCGGTGACACCAAATCAGTGTTGATAATCAGTTCGCTTTGCGCCTGGCTGTTGATGGTGCCCGGAACTGTTCTGTTAATTTACTGCAAAAGTTCCATTATTACAGTTTGGATTTTTCTGACATTTTGCACACTGGTGGAAGCATTGATTATCTTCTGGCGGTTCCGTTCCGGCGCCTGGCAGAAAATTGACCTCATCGGTAAGCATTAAGCTGGAAAGAGATAATTGAAACTTCAAACTTTTTTTTGCTGGCGGCTGGCGAAATGCGGTGAGTCGCCCCATTCATCGAAGCCGATGACTTCACCGATTTTGGCGATGCGGCCGCTCAGGCAACCTCGGCACATACTGGAATTTTCATCCATGCACGGTTTATTGTCATACAGCTGGTAGTTCGGGCGGAATTCGGTTTCTGTAACGTTGGGCATAATAACATTTGCTCCAGCCAGCAGGCCGAGTTCGCGACCATCGTGTTTCAACGCCTGAAGCGCGGTGGTGGCGGCAATATTTATGTCTTTAAGGTAGATTCTGGCAACGGCAATCATTTTCAGGCTTAGTTCGAGCTGATATTCGCGTCGGCTGTCGAAGTTTGGCATTTCTTTAGCCAGCGGCGTTTCACTGTGCACCAGATACGGTCCCATGCCAATCATGTCTATATCCATAGCTTTGAAAAACAGGATGTCGTCCACCAGATTATCAATAGTCTGGAACGGCAGCCCAATCATTACCCCGGTTCCGACTTGGTAGCCAGCTTCACGCAGAGACTTCAGGCAGTTCAGGCGCACGTCAAAACTGTGGTCTTCAGGATGCAGTTTGCGATAAAGCTCCCGGTTGGAGGTTTCAATGCGCAACAGATAACGATGCGCGCCGGCGTTGAACCAGCGGCGATAGGTTGCCGGGGTTTGTTCCCCAAGCGAAAGCGTAATACCCAGTTTGCCGCCGGTATGATCTTTTATTTCCAGCAACGCTTGTTCAATCAGGTTAATGAATGTTGCGTCGGAACGTTCGCCTGACTGGATAACGATGGAGCCGTAGTTATTTTCGAACGCCCACACGGCTTCGCGCAGGATTTCCTTGCGGTCCATAAGAAAGCGTTCAACATTTTCATTGCTGCGGCGGATGCCGCAGTAATAACAATCTTTCATGCAGATATTGCCGCATTCAATGATGCCGCGGAAATAGGCTTTGTTGCCGATATATTTGAGTTTTATTTTGTAGGCCAGGTCGAATAATGTTTTAATCTCAGCTTTGTCTTCAAGTTGTAACAACTCTTTTATTTCAGCCGGTAGCAACTCTTCATCGGTTTCAATTTTTGCGAATATCTGTTTTATCACTTTATTTGTTCCTTGTTCAGCGCTGTCACAGCTGGACAGCAGAAAGGATAAGATAACGCATTTGTCAGTCACCGCAAGTATATAACTCGAAAAAAAGCGAGTTAATGAAACGCCGGAAACAGCCAGGTTACCTTATCCTTCTGTCAGCGAGGTATCGCCATCTGTAAATTATTATTTGGCGGCTGGCGGAGTTTTGACTTTGGTCAAGTTTGCTTCCGCTTTGGTGATTGCAACCTGAGCTTTCTGCTTGGAACTGTCGTCGCCTCTGATAATTGCGGCACGCATGGATTCATAAGCGTCAGCGCATTGGCGCAACGCATCAGCGAGTTTTGTGTCGCCTTTGCTTGCCGCTTCGCGTGCCTCGCGCGCCGCGTCATCAGCTTTCTTGGTGATTTCTTTGGTTTCGCTGCTGGACGTGTTCGCAAAAGTATCCTTTGAGAATGTCATTTTGGCGCGAGCAGAGAGATTCATTCCACTAATCACGATAAGAGAAGTTATTAACAGATAACGGAGCATAAATTCCTCCTTTGTTAAAGTTGTAAGTAATATACCACACTTTTAAAAATAATGAACTTATATTGATTGAATAATTTAAAAAAATATGTCATGGATTATATTAGGGTGAATTTTTACTAAAATTTAATGACTAGAGATGAGGTAAGCGGATGTCTAAAATTATTCTTGGAATTCCCAAAGGCAGCCTGGAAAACAGCACCGTTGAAATGTTTGCGAAAGCCGGATACCGGATTTCAATAAACTCCAGGTCATATTTCCCTGAAATTGACGACCCGGAAATAGAATGTATGCTTATTCGCGCTCAGGAAATGTCTCGCTATGTGGAAAAAGGGATTATGGACTGCGGCTTGACCGGCCACGACTGGATTCAGGAAAATGGTTCCGATGTGGTCGAAGTGGCGGAACTGGTTTACGGCAAAGTCGGTCGCAAACCTTTGCGTTGGGTTCTGGCGGTGCCGGAAAATTCATGCATCAACAGTATCAAAGACCTCGAAGGAAAACTGATTGCCACTGAAGCCGTGGGAATGACAAAACGTTATCTCGTGAAACATAACGTAAACGCCACCGTTGAGTTCAGTTGGGGCGCGACCGAAGTCAAGCCGCCGAAACTGGCTGATGCCATCGTTGAAATCACTGAAACCGGCTCTTCGCTCCGCGCGAATAACCTGAAAATTATTGATACGCTTTGTGAAAGCACCACCCGTTTTATCGCCAATCACGCGGCTATGGCTGACTCGTTCAAAAAAAATAAAATTGAAAAACTGGCGATGTTGCTGAAGGCTGTTCTCGCCGCCGAAGGAAAAGTCGGCTTGATGCTCAATATCCTGGAAAAAGATTTGGCGCAGGCATTGGCTAAACTCCCCGCGCTTGAACGCCCCACCGTATCCAATCTGACTGAAGAAGGCTGGTGCGCGCTGAACACGATTGTTGATGAATACGTCGTTCGCGACATTATTCCGGAATTGATTAAATGTGGCGCACACGGCATAGTGGAATACCCGTTGAACAAGATTGTGCTTTAACATTCTTTGCCACGCATAACACGAAATTGGAAAGTTCACCATGAAAGCCGTGAAGAGAAGATAGGTTTTGACTGGTGTCGTTCTGTAAATCAAGCGGCAACGGAGCTCAGTGATTTTTCTTGATTTTCAGGCTCCTTTCTTCTTGCGCAAAGCATCCCTGTGAGCTTGCAAACGTTCCTGACGGAAGCTTGTAAGTTGTAGTGTGTGTAGTGCGAGACTAAAAAACGGCATCCAACTGGACATCTTTACAGAGCTCTGGTTCAATGTTGGAACTTAACCGGCGTTCCGGAACTTCTGACGTG
The DNA here is from genome assembly GCA_041674645.1 of Victivallaceae bacterium. Classification (GTDB taxonomy): domain Bacteria; phylum Verrucomicrobiota; class Lentisphaeria; order Victivallales; family Victivallaceae; genus JBAYVM01. Next base: position 6,463 of record JBAYVM010000026.1, read on the forward strand.
AAGCGCCTTTGGATTGCCCTGCAATCTATTGTCCACAAAAAAACTGACTTGCACAAAAAATATGCAAGTCAGTTATGAAAAACAAATTATTGACGGAAGATTATTTTTTCTTGTCAACAGCATTAGCGTTTTTCTGGAGAACGCCGGCTTCGAGCAGTTTATCAATCAGATTCTGCATGGAGTTGAAGGCGTTCAGGAATCCTTGCGGTGGCATAATGATGCGCTCTTTGCACAACGGGGTGGGTTCGTTTTTGCCGTCAGCATCGGGCTGAAGAGTTACGAAATCAAATCTTACCATTCCGCCGGCAAAATGAATCTGGCCGATACCATCTGCAAAAATTTCTGTTTTGACGTTGACATCCATAATAATTCTCCTTGATTTTATGATTCCAGTTTAGCCATGTCTGATTTTGACATGAAAAGACTTTACATTACTGGATTAAAGAAAATATGCAAATTATTATTATTGCTTTTTTGTTTGATAAATTATGATAAGAGCAAGCGGGAAAGCGGGCAAGCAAGAAAATTGGGCAAGTTGAAAGCAGGGAAATGGGCGACTGGATGGTATCGCTTTATCGATATCTCTTGAGTAGCGCCAGATTTAGCCTTAAACCGGCGAAAAACTGTCGTGCGTAAGGTTACGCGACTCCTTCCGGTGCGCCACTTTGTATTTAATTTTTCCAGTCTTGTTTCTTTAATCTTGTATCTTCTGCTTGTTTACTATGAAATACGTCCGAGTCGGGCAAAAATCTCCAATATAATTGACTTAAGCCGGATCGACGATTGCAAACATCAGGGTTATTTTCATAACGATTTTATTGCCGACGCGAATCGAACCGGTTCCTTTGCCAAAACGTGATTGTCCGGCGGGGAGTTCAATTTCGCAGATAATCTGGTCGCCGGGAAAAACTGGATGGAATACTTCGGCGTGATCGATAGACATAAAATATCCGAGTTTTCCTTTATTCTCCGGCCGTGACAAAACGCAGGCGCAACCGGCCTGAGCCACGATTTCGCATTGCAGTGATTCCGGCAGGACGGCGTAGTCATCCGGGCATCCGGCAAAAATTTCTTCGTTGATGGAAACATTTTTTACCGCGACAATGTTGTTGCCGTCAATGGACGCGATATTGTCAATCAGCAGGAACGGGTAGCGATGCGGCATCAGGGACATAATTTGGGAGACATCCATCGCCGAGTTTTCAGATTTGTCGAACTCACTGTAAAGTTCCGGCATGGAGTCCGGTGTGGTGCGGGGGCGGACCGCCAGTGTAATATTTGCCTGGCAGGTGAGACCGCTGTTGTTGCTGGTTTTGGCGGAAACAACCGCTTCGCCATCTTTAATTTCGATGACTTCAGCTTCGATTTTCAAGCGGTCACCGGGGTTGTTCGGTTTGCGGAATTTAACTTTTTCTACAATCCGCATGTAAATATCCTGAGAATTGTCCGGGTCAAGTTTTGATTGCACCGCGATTTGCGCGAGTTGCTTCATGGCTTCAACTTGCAGAACGCCGGGCATAATTGGATGATTCGGGAAATGTCCCTGGAAGTAATGTTCATTGATGCAGACATTTTTTACCGCAGTCAGTTTGGTTTCGCTTTCCACGACTACGCGGTCGAGCATGAGCATCGGATAACGTTGAGGAAGAATTTTTTTGATTTCCTTTATTGAGAGCACTTTTCCTGACATGATACTGAATCCTTTTTTATCTATAATATTTATTAATTCATCATTTGTTTCATCATGGCTCCGGCCAGTTCGACGTTTCTGGGGTGTCCCGGCTTGATGGCAATTATATTTGCCTTGACGCGGCAGCCGCAGAGGTAAATATCTCCGACGATATCCAAAATTTTATGCCGAACGATTTCATCGCGAAACCGGAGTTCCTCTTTGCAGATAATGGCGCCGTCATGAATGATTGCGGCATTATCCAGGCTCCCGCCTTTAACCAGTCCCATCGCCAGCAGTTGTTCCAAATCTTTGAATTGGACAAAGGTTCTGGCGGAGGCGATTTCTTTATCGTAAGTATCTTGAGTGATGGTCAGGGAATAATATTGCGGGTCAATTGGACTGCCCGCGAAAGAGGTCAGACAGCTGATGCGTAACTCGTCACACGGAGTCAAAACCATTTTGGTTTCGCCGCCGTCGATATAAATCATTTCTTTGGCCCGCCAGATTTTGGCTTCGGCATTCTGTTCTGTGGTGCCGGCATCGAGAATCATATTCAAATACGGGCGGGCGCTACCGTCAACAATAGGCGCTTCCGCACCGTCCATTTCGACTACGGCATTATCCACCTGGCAGGCGTGCAATGCGGAGACGATGTGTTCAACGGTATAGACAATCGCGTTGCCGGAGGCAATTGTAGTTCCACGGCGGACGTCAACGACATTGGTGGCAAGCGCTCTGACTTCCGGCTTTTCGGGGAGGTCAATGCGCTTGAAAACAACGCCGGTATCCGGTTCACCCGGCAGGATTCTTAATGTTGCTCTGGCTCCGGTATGCAGGGCAATTCCTGATAGCAGCGCCGATTTTCTCAAAGTTCTCTGTTTTTCCATAACTGGTACGCTAATGTGAGTTGTAATTATTAATTTAAAAGACCATAATATAACGCATTTATGAAAAATTAAAACTGAAATTATTCTTCTAAGTCTAAAATTATGGACAGAACAGTCAAAATTGTAGTTGTTACCGGACCGACCGCCACCGGGAAAACTGCGCTGTCGGTTAAACTGGCGGAACATTTTTCCGGGGAAATTATCAGCGCCGATTCGCGTCAGGTGTATCGCGGAATGGATATTGGCACCGGCAAAGATTTGGCGGAATATTGTTCACACGGGAAAAATATTCCATATCATCTGATTGACGTGGCAAATCCGGATGAAGAGTACAATTTGATGGAATTTTGTTGTGATTTCTGGCGTACAGTTCAGGATATTGACCAGGCTGGACGGTTGCCGTTGTTGTGCGGCGGCACTGCGCTTTATATTGACGCGGTATTGTCCGGCTATGAATTGCAGGGTGCGCCGCCCAATCAGAAAATGCGCGATGAATTGCGGGACAAAACGGCCGGTGAACTCGCCGCGCTACTTGAAAGAAATAATCCGGAGGCCTTTGCCGAACTGAAAGACTGCAACAACAAAACCCGGTTGTTGAGAGCTTTTGAAAAAAATAGCGACAACAGCCGCTTCAAACTTCCGGCGTTGAAACTGGAACCGCTCGTGCTGGGCGTATATTATCCGCGTACAGACGTGCATCGCCGGATTGAACAACGGCTCGACCAGCGGTTGGAAAACGGTATGATTGAGGAAATAGCGCAACTGCATGCTCAAGGCGTATCCTGGGAAAGACTGGAATTTCTTGGACTGGAATATCGTTACGTCGCGCAATTTCTTCAGGGGAAAATGAATCAGCGTGAAATGCGTGAGTTGTTGTTAATCCGGATTCGCCAATTTGCCAAGCGTCAGGATATATGGTTTCGCAAAATGGAGCGGGAAGGGCGGGTGATTCATTGGATTCAGGCAGGAAAAACGCCGGACCCGTTTCAACTGGTGGATGATTTTTTGCATGACCGCCAGTTACCTGAACCGGAAATTCGCCTGAAAAATATTGACTATGGGAAAAAAAACAATTGATTTACGGTTTCTTTTTGTAAAATGCAAAAGCAATTTTATATTGTAGCAATGAGAAAAAATATTTAGTTAACAATCGGGCTTTCGTAACTGCGGAGAAAACATGAGTGAAATAAAAACATTGCCGAATGTTCTTGTCTGTGATGACGATAGCGTTTTTCTCAGCTTTTTTAAACGCGTGCTGAAAATGAACGGATTTAATGCTTTTACCGCCCTTAACGGCGATGAAGCGGTTGATATTCTGCAAAGTGACAACGAAATTGTGCTGGCGGTTATTGATTTGCTCATGCCAATCCGTTCCGGTTGGGAAGTGATTGAATTTATGAAAAACCGCTCAGAACTGGAAAATATTCCTATTATCGCAATCACCGGTTTGTCACCTGCGCCTGGCGACTTGCAGAAAGTTGAAACCATGTGCGATGCCGTTGTTCATAAAGGCGCTGATTTTAATGTTGAAGAATTTTCTGCTTTAGTTAAAAAACTTACATAGAGGATAAAATCATGATTGAATTGAATACGGAAACATCTTTGCTGGTAATTGTCGATATGCAGGAAAAACTTATCCAGGCTGCCCACAGCCCTGGTGAATGTATTATCAAACAACGACTGATGTTGCAAGCCGCCATCCTGCTCGGACTGGATGTTATTGTTACTGAACAGTCTCCGCAGAAACTTGGAAGAACTACGCAAGCGGTCAAAGATATATTGATTCCTGAATGGCCGGTAATTGAGAAAACATCGTTTTCCTGTTTCGGCGAACCTGAGTTTAAAGCCGCCGTCAGCTCGAAAACCAGAAAAAGCATTATTGTAACCGGATTGGAAGCGCATGTCTGCATTCAGCAGACCGTGCTGGACGCGCTTGCGGCCGGATATCAAGTATTTGTATTGGCGGACGGAATTACTTCCCGCTACGCCAGAGATTGTGACGCTGCGATTAATTTGATGCGCCAGGCCGGAGCGGTTATCTCAACCGCTGAATCGATTCTCTTCATGCTGATGAAGAGCTCTGAACACCCGCAATTCCGCAAGGTATCCCAGCTGGTGAAGTGAGAAGTTGCAAGTTGAAAACAAAAAAAGTGAAGATTGGGTATCGCCCCGGCAACACTTTTTTTGACTTTTTACGTCAAAAAAAACTTCTGGAAACAGAACATATTTTCCCGCTTGCCGACTGGCGTGCTTTGTCTTTATTTTTGGACTTGTTTATGCCGGAAACAACTGGTTATATGGTAGTTCACCATTCCAGTCGCCTGCATGTGCGCATAACAGGTGGTTGAACCCAAAAATTTGAATCCGCGTTTTTTCAAGTCTTTACTCAAACTGTCCGATTCTGGCGATACGGCCGGAACATCTTGCAATGCTTTTCTGTAATTTACAATCGGCTGGCCGCCGGTGAAACTCCAAATGTATTTGTCAAAACTGCCGAACTCTTTTTGCGCTTCTAGAAAGCGTTGCGCATTGTTTATCGCTGATTCAATCTTTTTCCGGTTTCTGATAATTCCCGGATTATGCAGTAATTCTTCCATTTTCTCCGCATCGAATAACGCAACTTTTTCCGGATCAAAATCCGCAAATGCCTGCCGGTAATTTTCCCGTTTTCTCAAAATTGTAATCCAGCTTAATCCGGCCTGTGCGCTTTCCAGGAGTAAAAACTCAAAAATCTTCCGGTCATCATGTACCGGAACTCCCCACTCATTATCATGATAAGCAATATAAAGCGGGTCGCTTCCCGCCCAGCCGCATCTTTCAAATAGTTCTTTCACCGTTATTCTTCCTCAATATATTGTATTTTTGCTGTAAAAATATGATGTTCCAAGAAGTGGAATGCCATAATATTGCCAGTTTTCCTTCAAGCACAAATTCTAATAAATTTATTCATTGTTTTGGTATTTTTGCTTCAATTTTTTCAAGCAGCTCGACAATTCGGTCAATTTTCCAATACCAAAGCGTAAATTTCCGAAAAATAATAAACAACCCGATGATAATAAAAGGCAATCCGAATATTGCCAATAATACTATAACTAATTCACCGCCGCCAACCATTTTTTGCTCCTCATGCTATTACGTTTAATACATTATTCAATTACTGGGATTAATATAAGCAAGATGATTAAGAAACCCAATTGGTAACTTGATTTGTGTATTGTTTTTCGTGTGTTGACTTGGGCTGGCTTTTGATTTAAAGCCAATCGCTGGCTGATGATTTTAAAAAATCCTCCAGCGGAATTCCCTGTGCCCCGACTAACAGTTTTTTCGTGACTTTGAATTCTTTGGCAAAACTATCAATGCCTGGCAACGCAACGCGTGAGGTTCCGCCTTTTACTTCAAGCGCAGTAATTTTGCTACCTTTGATTAGGACAAAGTCAACTTCGGTGTTGCTTTTAGACCAGTAATAAAGTTCCAATTCGCTACCAATAGTTTGGTTCAGCAAATGAGCTCCGACTGCCGATTCCACCCAGCGCCCCCATAAATCACGATGGGCAATAAGTTCGTCGAAGCTAATGTTGGCATTAGCAGTCATCAATGCAGTATTGAAAACTTGCAATTTAGGACTGGAGCTTCTTCTTCTCATTTGTTGACCGGCGTATTTTTGTAAGCCGGTTACAAAGCCGGCTCCAGTCAGCAGGTCCAGATAATGCGCTAATGTCGTTGTGTTGCCTGCTTCTTGTAATTGACCAAGCATTTTCTGATATGATAAGACTTGTCCGGAATATGAACAGCCAAGTTCGAACATTCGCCGCAATAAAGCTGGTTTGTCGACTCGGTTCATAAGCAGAATATCCCGTGATATACTGGTTTCAATTAACGATTCTCTGATATAATGTGTCCATCGATCGATGTCATCAGTTAAGTCTGCTGCTCCCGGATAACCGCCGAAGTAAACGTATTTTTCAAAATTCCATCCGAACGCTTCTTGCATTTCTGAATATGACCAGTGGGTTACTGGAATAAGTTCAAAACGTCCGGCCAGGCTTTCTGTAAGTCCGGATTTGATTAGTAAAGGAGAAGAACCAAGCAAAACTACTTTTACGTGCATGTTATTAAAACTATCTTCATCCCAAAGCCGCTTGACTGTCTCAGACCAATTCGCAAGTTTCTGGATTTCGTCAAGCACCAGCAACGCTTCGGAATTGCCTTTGGCCTTATGACGTGCGGTTTCCCAGTGTTGCTCAAGCCAACTGCTTCCTTTCAGTGCAGGTTCGTCGGCTGAAGCGTAATGACTTGGAATATCAATCTGCTCCAGCAGTTGCCTGGCTAATGTCGTTTTCCCCACCTGACGTGGTCCGGATAAAACCTGAATAAATTTTCTCGACTCCGAAACTCTTTTGAAAATATCGTTAAAAATGACTCGTCTGAACATTCTTTTTACCTCAAATATTAATTATCTCAATACGTTGAGATAATTTACTCAGTATCTTGAGTAAATCAAGATGAATATTGAGAAAATTGGTTTTCGTAGTTACGAAGGAATAAAACTGGCGGGTATCGCTCCGTCGATACTCTGTCTCACCGCGTATAGTCTTGCAGGGTGGCGCTGGGAATGTCGCGGAAAACTTTGTAGTAAGTTAAGTAGGTTTTTTCTGATACGGGGTCGGTCAGATAGGCGGCGCGGGCGAGTTTTCGCGCCAGCGGAAGATTACCTTGTTTGAGGTAATCAATGGCGAGTTCGGCGGTGTCTGCGGCGGTTTTGCGCTTTGAGGGGAAAACAGTTTTGAATACGCGGTATTGGAGGTTGGCATCGCGATATTCCGGTGGCACGGGCAGTTCGTAGAAGAAAGTCATTTTCTGCGGTTTTGTGTCCATTTTGAATGCGGGGGCGGTTGGGTTCAGCGCGGCGGCCGCCGCCATGTAACGATA
>JBAYVM010000027.1:0-13743 GCA_041674645.1 Victivallaceae bacterium
CGCCGGACCGGTGGCGGATATGTTGTACAACAGCGGGGTGATTGCGAACGGAGTTTTTGAAATGGGCAAAGTCCGGCGTTTGCGGCTGATTATGGAACTGGCGGCAGATCCGGCGGTGAACTCCCAGCTTAACGCCAATTTTGCCTTGCAACGTTTGCTGTTTGATATTTACAACGCCAATACCAGTTTCAGTGAAGATTCCAACCAGATAATCGACAAATTGCTGGAAACCATGAAAGAACAAATCCGTCGCTGGTGGACAGTGGAAGAAATGGCGGAATTCTGTTCCCTGAGCAGCGACCAACTCCGGCGGGTGTTCGAAAAACGCACCGGAATGCTACCCAAAATATATCTTGACCGGCTGAAATTGCAGAAAGCTGCGGAATTACTAATCAGCACCAAAAACAGCGTAGCCGACATCGCGTCCGAGCTCGGCTATGTTGATCCATATCATTTCAGCCGCCGCTTCAAAGCCATCACCGGCTTTCCCCCGAAACAGTACCGCCGCGAATTCGCCTCCAGAATCTGAAGATTAAAAAATCAGGCGAGAATTACTTTTTTGATATTTTTCTTTCCGGCTTTTAGGGTAACGCAACCGTTGGCGAACATGTCCAGAGTAACTTTCAGTTCAAGATTGGTCAGGCGTTCGTCGTTCAAATACGCGCCGCCGCCTTGGAGCAGGCGCCGGGCTTCGCCGTTTGACTTGCAGAGACCGGCATCGGTGAACAGTTTTATAATCCACATGCCGTCACCGGCGAATTCAGATGCGGGCAGTTCAATTGCCGGAAGGTCGTCAAAGCCCGCAGTTGCATCGGCTTTAATCGCGGTGACTGAACTGCTGGTGGCGATTTTACCTGCCGGATCGGCGAAACCGAATTTTCCACCGGCCGCCAGATAAGATTTTTTCGCTTCGTCTTCGCCGTGCGCCAGTCTGGTTGCTTCAAACGCCAGGATTTCTTTCGCGCGGTTAATCGCCGGAGCTTCCAGCGCCGCCAGACGTTTTATTTCATCGACCGGCAAATTGGTGAAAAAACAGAGCAATTTTTCAACTTCTGAATCTTCACAGTTCCGCCAGAACTGATAATATTCAAAAACCGGAGTGCGTTCCACGTCCAGCCAAATATTGGCGCCGCCAGCGGTTTTGCCGAATTTTTGACCATTGCTGTCCAGCAGCAACGGAAACGTCGTGGCAAAAACTTCCTGCTGGGAGAGTTTGCGCACCAGTTCGACTCCGGCAACAATATTTCCCCACTGATCCTGGCCGCCGAACTGCATCCGGCAACCGAGGTCACGGTTTAAAATGTAAAAATCATAAGCTTGAAGAATGGAGTAATTAAATTCCAGAAATGACAAGCCGGTTTCCAGGCGTTGTTTAACTGATTCCTGCGCCAGCATCCGGTTAATGCTGAATTTAGAGCCGATGTCCCGCAGAAAATCGATATACAACATATCCTTGAACCAGTCAATATTGTTGACAAATTTTGCCTTCCCGTCTGCAATGGAAATAAATCTGGAGAGCTGTTGTTTCAGGCATTCGGCATTGGCGGCGACATCATCTTTGGTCAAAATCGGACGCGCAGTCTGTTTTCCGGACGGATCGCCAATCTGCGCGGTCGCGCCGCCTACCAGCACAATCGGCATGTGTCCTGCCTGTTGAAGCAGACGCATTGCCATTATGGGAAGCAGATGACCGACATGCAGGCTGTTGCCGGTAGGGTCAAAACCGACATAAAAAGCCACGCGTTCATTTTCAAGCAAACGCTTGCTGTTTTCTGAATCTGTTTCCTGATAAATAAACCCGCGCGCTTGCAATTCACTATAAATACTCATCTGATTCCCTTACTTTATATCCTTAGTTTTTCAATCTGTATTTCAATAATGGTTGAGTAATTGCAAAAATAGTCAGAAATCAGCAGTCGGGAGTCAGAATAATCCGGATTGATTTGGTGTCTCATTCTGAATACTGTCTTCTGGCTTCTGAATTCCTGCAAAACGTCAGTTTTACAATTGGCTCGTTTATACCTTTAATCCGTTTCAATATAACAGATTTATGTCGATTTGCATTATTCGCAATCAAGTTTTTTGGCAAAAATCAATTCCCGAAGCGTTTTTAATTCAGAGCCTGTTGTTTCCTTTGCTGAACGTTTCTCCAGCGGACGTAATTTACAAAATAAATTTCGGTAAATTGATTAAATGCAAACTTCAGTTCAAGTTTTAGCAGGAAAGAGGATAATAATTATTAACTGGCACAGATTTTTGTAAAGAGGCTTTTTCTGTTTGAAAAACGAATAAAACCGGATAATCTTATCAGGTGATTTTAAGATTTATTCAAAGGAAGTTATTCATGAAGCAAATGAGCGTGGCAATAATCGGAACTTGCGGGCATATCGGCTATGCGCTGGCCGGAATCAGAAAAAATCTTGAACTTACTGTGTGCGGAATTTCATCTGCTGATGAATGCGATATCAAACCGGCTTTAAATGAAGAACTGGCCGCCGAATTCAACTGCGGTTTTTATGAAAATTACCACGAACTGCTCGAACGCCAGCAACCGGATGTGGCTGTTATCGCCACCCGCTATGATCTTAACGGTAAAGTTTCACTGGATTGCCTTAACCGTGGCATTAACTGTTTTACGGAAAAATCAATTGCGCATGACTTTGCCACTCTGGAGGCGATTTGTGCCGCCGCGACAAAAAATCAAGCGAACATTATTGGCATGCACGGCATGCGTTATGATCCGGAATATTACGCCGTTTATCAGGCGGTGAAGCAGGGATCCATTGGCAAGCCGATGCTTTTTGCCGGTCAGAAGTCTTATAAATTCGGCAACGGTCGTCCGGAGTTTTACAAAAAACGGGAGTTTTATGGCGGTACGATTTTGTGGGTGGCGGTTCACGCGTTGGACTGGGCATACTGGATGATGGGCGATTTCGATTCAATTCACGCGATTCACAGCGCGGAAAATAATTTTGGTTATGGCGAGTGCGAAGCCACTGCGGCAATGAGTTTTGGTTTTAAAAGCGGAGCAATGGGAACCGTCAGCGCGGATTATTACCAGCCGCAGAAAGCAAAATTTCATGGCGGAGACCGGCTTCGGATTGCCGGAGATAAAGGCGTAATCACTATTCATGAACAGAAAGCTTATCTGACGACGCACGAACAGGAACGGCATGAACTGGCGCAGGAGGACGGCGATTTTTTTGGCGATTTCTGTCGCGAACTTAACGGCGAAGGAGTTTGCCGGTTGAGTATGGAAGATACATTCAGAGTTACTGAAATCGGCCTTTACGCCCGCGAGTCGGCTGACAAACATAAACTGGTGCAGTTGTAAATAGATTAAGGAAATAAGCAGATGGTTTCAGAGAAAAAAGTAAAATTTATTCTTCCGCCGCAGGATGTTTATGAACCGGTCACCCGCTATGACGATCCGTTGCGTTTTTACTACAAACCAATTATCGGGCGCTTATATGTGAAACGGCTTCAGGATGGACTGGCATTGCTGCATCCGCCTTATGAACGAGTTTTGGATTTCGGCTACGGCAGCGGTCTGCTGTTCAATACGCTACATGAAATATCCGGTGAACTTCATGGGATAGATATTCTTTCCGATTGCGGAAAACTGAACGAAATTCTTGCGAGTCAGCAGATAAACGCGATATTGAAAAAAGAAGATATTTTGAAAGCCGGTTATCCGGCGGAACATTTTGACCTGATTGTCGCGTTTTCTGTTTTTGAGCATATTGAAGATTTTGAGCCGATACTGAATGAAATGCATCGGATATTGAAGCCGGGCGGGGAGTTGCTCATCGGCATGCCCAGTGTCAGCAAAACTATGCCGTTGCTGTTTAAAATGATAGGATTTAAAAATATTGAAGATTTCCATGTTACCTCGCACAAAAATGTGAAAGCCGCAGCGTTAAAAAAGTTTTCATTGGCAGGTTCCAGGCGGTTGCCGGAATTTTTGCCGGGATGTTGCGGACTTTATTTTAATATGTTATTCAAAAAAGACGTGTAACCGGGGATGTAGAAATTGCAGACAGAACCACTGATTATTTTGCGTAAAACACCTTACGGGGAAACCAGTCTGATTGTCAGCGGATTGAGTCCGGATTTCGGAAAACTCGACTTGGTGGTTAAAGGCGCCAGAACGTTGTCGCCGAAAAGTTTTCCAGTCATAGACCTGTTTCGTGAAGTTCAGGCTTCATTTTCTGATAAAGTTAATGCCGAATTGCACCTTGCTTCAAAACTGGAACTGCTCAAGCCGCATGACGAAGTGGCGCTGGTTATGGAAAATTTTGAACTCATTTCCCGCCTTGGAGCGTTTTTGCTAAAAAATACCGCGCCACAATTACCGGTGCCGCTGACTTATGATGCACTGAAAAATGTGTTGGAAAATCTCTGCCGGATTGCTACCGGCACGCCTGCTCCGTGGTCGCCGTTGCAATGTTCAATCGTCATCAAGATTACTTATCTTTATGAGAACGGACTGTTGCCGGAGCCGCCGGATTCCAGCGCCAGGGCAATGCGTCAGCAGGAATTGATTGAAAATATTATTGAAGCTGGCATTGAAGGTAGCATTCTGCCTCAATGTTCCGACGGCTATTGGCCGAAGCTTGAGCAATGGCTGGACCAGATAATTGACTACCATCAGCTTAAATATTAATTTGCATTTATTTATTTTCAGGTTAATGTTAATACTCAACAACCTCAAAAAAGGAGAACGAGAATGGTCAAAAAACTTATGATGTTGGCATTAGTAGTTGCCGGTGTTTCCTGCGTTGCCGGGAATGTTTCCAGGATTGATATTGATGGCAGGAAAGGCGGTATTGTTTTGACTCCGGATACGGAAAGCAAAAATACCAAAGTCACGGATGGCGCCTGGATGAAAGACGATGCAAAATTTTTCCTGATGGCGACTTCCGCTCAAGCTCTGACTAAAGACTGGCAGAAATTTGAGTTCAGCTTTACTCCGGACAAAGATGGTGTGGTCGGCATTCTTTTTAAAGGTCCGTGGGTGAAAAGAAAAGAAGACAAGACCAATCAACCGGTCTGGGTGGCATACGATAATATTGTAATTACCGGAACAGAGGCAAAAAATTCAGATTTTGAATTTGTCAATCAGAAAAATCTTTTTGACGGCTGGTCAGGCAATCTCGCCAACATGGTGACTGGTTCAGAGAATGCTCAGTCTGGCAAAAACTACATTATTACCTGGCATAATTCACCAGTAGTGCAGACCCTGAAAGTGAAAAAGGACCAGAAAGTAACCGTTACTTTCTATGCCAAAGAAGCCACCGGCAAGGAATCTGGCCCAGTTGACCCGGCAGATCAGAATATCTGATAAACAGAAGCTCAAATCAAAACAGCGGCGGATTATTTTTCGCCGCTGTTTATTTTTTTACCGTCGGTTTTCCTTGCGATTATGTTCTGGAAAATCTTTTCCAGGTCATCCGCGTGTTTGTTCCAGTTATAATCTGAGGATGACTCAACCGCATTGTGACCGAATTTCCGATGCTCCGATGCAGGCAGTTCCATGTAGGCAGCCAGAAATTCCGCCATTTTATCTATGTCGGCCGGTGAATTAACTAAAAAACCATTCCGGTTGTCGGTAATCATTTCCGATGCTCCGACCATTTTTGTGGTCAACACCGGAATGCCGCAGGCACAGGCTTCCAGGCAGATATTGCCGAATGTTTCGTAATGGCTGGGATAAAGCAGTAAATCTGAGGCGATATAATAGTCGCGCATATTTTTTTGCATTCCAGTAAAAATAATATTTCCGCCGACTCCGCAGGCTTCCGCCACTTTTAAAAATGGCTCAGGCTTATCGCTGCCAACTACCATCAGCATAATTCGTTTGCGTAACGGTTCGCTCAGTGCAGCAATCACCTTTATCGCTTCCGCCAAGCCTTTCATTTTGAAATTGGCGGCGGCAAACATGCAGATAAAGCGGTTTTCAAGCTTGAACTTATGCCGTATTTCAGTCTTTTCACTCTTTGCTGCCGGGAAATAAACCTCGCTATTGATTCCATTATGCACTACCGAAATCCGGTCTTCCGGAAATTTAAACCGGTCAATTACCTGGCGTTTAATCAATTCTGAATTGGCGACCACATAACCGGTGTTGGCCGGATTTAGAGTTTCGCGTTCCAATTTTAGAATGGAACGGTGAAGCGGATTTAGCCAGGCCCATTTGGAATATCCGAGAGATAGCCATTCTGCATGCAACTGTTCGGTTATTCTGAATACATCAACCTGGAATGTTCTGCACATCGCGTAGATAATATCAAATTCCTGCCGCCGGTTATTTTGATTCAGCGTTTGCTGAACTTGCCGGTGGAAAGCGGAGGTTTTACTGAAACCGGCGCCACGCGGAACTTTCACCCACTTGAACAGTTTCGTTTCCTCACTGTGAAAACTTTCGGCAAACACCGTTACCGAATGGCCGCGTTCAGTAAATTTTTGTACAAAATATGCCGCGACTTTTTCCGCGCCGCCGCGTTCAGGATAATATTTTTTTCTGATTAAAGCTATTTTCATAAATTCACTTTATTGCTTGTCCAACCTCGTTGCCGGACCGCTTCGTACAAAAGTATGGTTGCAGCGGTCGCCACATTCAACGAATCAATTTGTCCCAGCATCGGTATCTTGATATTAATGTCGGCAGCATCCAGCCATTGCTGCGAAAGCCCGTGCTGTTCGGTGCCTACTACAATCGCAATGCCTTGATTCATATCCACATCGGTATAAATCATGTCCGTATGCGGCGTGGCGGCCAATACTTTTATTTGATTCTGCCGCAACCAGGCAATAGTTTCATCCGTTTCGGCTTCCGCCAGCGGCACAGAAAACAACGCTCCGGTGCTGGCGCGGATTACATTCGGATTATAAATATCAGTACATTTATTGCAGATAATCAAGCCGTCAACTCCGGCGGCATCCGCGGAACGCAGAATAGACCCCAGATTGCCGGGTTTTTCCACTGCTTCGGCCACTAAATACAGTCCGTTCGTCCTGATGGGCATTTCATTAAGAGAATGTTGTTTCATCTTGGCGACGGCAATCAATCCTTCCGGGCGGTCGCGATAAGCCATTTTCCCCAACAAGGCTGGACTTACTTCCGCAACTTTCGCTCCGGCCTGTTCCAGACGTTCCAGTAGCGGATATTCATTTTCGCCCAAAAACATTTCCGGGCAGAAAAAACATTCAACTATTTCCATGCCATATTCCAGGCCGCGAGTTAATTCCCGATAGCCTTCAAGCACCGTAAGCTGTTCCTGCTCGCGGTCGCGCCGGTCGCGCAAACGGCAGACATGTTTTACCGCCGGATTCTGAGCGCTGGTTATTTTTAATACATTCATAAAACAAAAACCTTACAATAAAAATAAGCATACAACCATCTAAAATAACTATACCACGGAACGAAATCCTCACGGAGGACTACATGTAAACTAAATGACAGCAGAAATAATACAGCAAATCATCGTGTTTTACAAAAGAAAAGAAACGAAACCTGTGTTTTTTTAGGGTAGATGATTTGCTAAATACCTGTAAAAGAATATATTGACGAGCAATGAAATGAAGCAATTATAAGTTAATAATTTGAAAATATACCGCGATATTACTTGGAATTAAAATAAATGTCAGAAATAAATTCACGTTCTCCGCATCCAGCATTAACAATACTTATTCCTCAATATAAAACGCTTGAACTGTCAAAATTATGCTTGCGTTCACTCAAATCTCTGACCGATTTAAATAAAGTCAAAGTGGTTGTGATTGATAATGATTCCGCAGATCAATCAATCGAATATCTGCGCTCACTGGAATGGATAACACTTATTGAACGCAAAGATATTGCGAATGAACTTCCGGCAGAAATGCACGCCCGGGCATTGGATATCGGGTTGGAACTGGCTGACACCCAATATGTTCTGTCAATACACACCGACACAATAGTTACATCTCCCAAATGGTTGGATTTTCTGCTCGGCAAAATCGAAGAAGCCGATGATATCGCAGGTGTTGGCAGCTGGAAGCTTGAAAGAAAATCTCTATTTAGACACATGGCAAAAAAAGCAGAACGTTTTTTTCAGACTAAAATATGGTTTCCATTGACTGGCAAAGGCGTTGGAGCGATTGCCGGCCTTGAAAATAATTATTATTATTTAAGAAGCCACTGCGCACTGTATCGTACTGATTTGATAAAAACATATACTAATGGATTTTTTGACGAGAACGAACCAGCAGGCAAAGCCTTGCACCGCAAACTGGTAGAGAATGGTTATCGAATGTTATTTATCCCGGAGGAAAGGATGAGCAAATATATGAAACATCTTAACCATGCAACGATGATATTAAATCCTGAAATAGCTGGCAAAAAAACCAGCAGCCACAAAGCTCGTAAGCGCATAATGAAAGAACTGAAATCAGTTTCTTATGAGCAGATTCTCCAAGACGATTCTCTCGATTAAAACTCTCGAAAAACTGAAACGCTGATGAAATTACGTGGCATTGTTGCAAGACCTTTTTGACATGTGTCCCTATGCCAGCTACTGAAAACTTTTTTTACGCTCATTTTTATCGATATGATTGAAATACTTTTTTACAGAATATTCGCAAATTGGAAAACTGGATAAAATATGCTATATTTTCAGCTTAATTTTTTTAATCTTAATTCTTAAAGAGACACCTTAATGAATAATAAAAAAACAGTTGCTTTAATTTTTATTTCAGGCCTGACTGTATTCCTGGGAGGTTTGCATGCTCAGGAATTTATCAGAATAAACTGTCGTTTCGCTCTTTTTGTCATGGAAATGAAAAAATATGGTCTTGATATTTTTCCCACACTGTACAACAAACCATACACTGATTATCCGTCAACGCTGATATATCTCATGTATTTGACTTCATTAGGCGGAAAGTATGTTAACATGTTGACAATAACGCTTCCGACAGCATTGGCTGCCGTGTTGACTTTGATTATGACGTATCTTCTGGGAGCCCGCGTTTCAAAGAAACTGGGAATTTATTCTGTACTGTTCTGCCTGTTATCATATGAGTTCGTCTCAATCGCCCGCGCTCCGTCACTGGATATGTTTGTCGCATTAGCTACAGTTGTCTCATTTTATCTAATCTACACTGCCGATCAGGACAAAGGCTGGAAGCGTCTTCTGCTAGTGCCGCTATGCTTTGTCGCCAGTTTTGCCATTCGTGGTCCTATCGGAATAGTAATTCCTGCCGCAGTGGTATTCAGCTATTATCTGGTCAACCGAAAATGGACAATGACTGCAATTATAGCTATAGTTTCAGCCGCACTGATATTTTTGTGCATGGGAACATTGCTTTATCTATGTATTTATTCAGGCGGTCAGGAGCTTATAGAAGCTTTTCTGCAAGACCAGATATTCAGCCGCATGAGCAGTGGTAAACCTCCGTGGTATTTCTTTACCAATGCTGTGGGCTCCTATGCTGTAACGTATCCGCTTGCGTTGCTGGTGATTGCATTTTATGCGAAAAAGTTAATAAAGAAACCATCGCTTGCCGATTCCAAAGAATTGCATTTTATGCGCATTCTGGCAGCGTGGATGTTTATCGTACTTGTTGGAATGAGCATACCAGGCACCAAGCATCTGCGTTATATCGTTCCTGTAATTCCAGCTGCGGCTTTAATCGCGTCATGGATTTTTCTGAATTTTGATAATATTAAAATTTTCGACATGATTAAAAAACTGATATTGCAGGTATGTAAATTTGTTCCATTTGCAGCTCTCGCGTTTATTGTAATCGGAACAATTGTCATAAAAATAATCGGTCTGGATATAGAACTTCCATTCTTTATTCCGCTGTTTCTTTTTGCGATGCTTAGCGTAGTTGCCTGGCTGATGGCTAAACGCTTTGGCAAAAGACAAAACGACATCGTTCTGGTGTCCATTCTAGTGGCGACCGTTACAATCTTGCGACTGATGACCATTGAACCGATTGAACAGTATCGTGAAAGCGCCCGTAAATTTGTTTCTGACGTAGAGCAAATACGACAGGATAACAAAATCTACTTTTTCGACTTGGGCCCCGATGGATACGAATTAAAATATCAAGTGAATATCGGAGCGGATAAAATGTTTGTCTCTGAGTTTATCTCGCCAAGTTCAGAGAATGAGCAAAAAGTAGAACCGCAAGCGATTGACCAGTCCATGCCGGTCAAACTGGAAGACCCGCATCGTAAGTACATTGATAAACTGCTTGAAATATTTCCCCCGAAAAAAGGCGTTGATTTTCCAGTTATTAATCCTCGTTATGTTTCATACCATTACGAAAAAATGTTAAGTTTTCCGCCGGGAACAATTTTCATTGCCCAAGTCAAATCATTTAAAAGAAACCTGCCGGATGAGTTTAAATCAAAGTTTGAAATTGTTGTCAATGGCGCCATGGGGCACAAAGATTGTATAGCGTTCCGACTGAAATCTACGGATAAAACAACAAAATAAATTTAGATGCAAACAATTCAGTCTCCGGTTGAGCCTGGCAATAATTTTATAAGTAACGCTAAAGAGAGCTAAATGATATTTCTCAACAAAGAATTCGCAAAAGCATGGACAGGTAAAGATCCTTTTGAAGAAGCCGACAAACTGACCGGCGAAGTATTTCGTGCCATAAAAACGCGTCGCACGTTGCGGTTTGAATTGAATGGGAAAAGCTACTTTGCAAAAATTCATCATGGAATCGGCTGGCGGGAAATATTCAAAAATCTATCACAATTCAAACTGCCGATAATCGGAGCCGGCAATGAATGGGCGGCGTTAAACAAGCTGGAAAAACTTCATGTGCCAACCATGACCTCATGCGCGTTTGGTGTAAAAGGCACAAATCCCGCCAGACAGGATTCATTTATCATTACCGAAGACCTTCAGAATACCATAAGCCTGGAGGACTTTTGTCGCGACTGGAAAAGTAACCCGCCGCCAACCAGCCTGAAACGGGCGTTGATAGAAAAACTCGCCTGGACCAGCCGGCAGATGCACACCAACGGCATAAATCATCGCGATTATTACATTTGCCATTTTCTGCTGGATATCTCAAACGGCACAGAAAATATTGCTCCTGAAAAATTAAAAATTCACCTGATAGATCTGCATCGTGCACAGATTCGCCGTAAAACTCCGTTGCGCTGGATTGTTAAAGATATTGCCGGAATATGGTTTTCAGCTATGGACATCGGGCTGACGCGCAATGACATTTTCCGATTCATGCGCATTTACTCTGGAAAGTCACTCCGTAATACGTTAACGGTTGACAAAAAATTCTGGCTGGATGTTGACAATACCGCTAGAAAACTGTACCTAAAAGAATTTGCTAAACAACCGGATGTTGGACTTGTCTTTAACGAAAAAATGTAACTGGCTTCTGTCCACTGAATCCTGACTACTTTTGCAATTACTTCTTATGATTATGCGTTCTTTTTTCCTGCACGATATTAGCGCAAAGTTGTAATTCACTCATCTTGGACTATGTTTTAACTCAGCAAATAAAACGACAACCCGGACCGATAATTATAAATCATGAAATTATGTTTTTCTATATTCAAGTACTTCCCTTACGGCGGATTACAAGGAGATTTTTTGCGCATTGCCACTGAGTGCCTTAATCGCGGCCATGAGGTGATTGTTTACACCCGGTCTTGGGATGGCGCTATTCCTGAAGGATTCGATGTCCGTCTGATAAAAACCCGGGCAATCACCAATCACGGCAAGGCAATTGCGTATTACAAGCAATTGCAGCAGGAATTAAAATCCCATCCAGTTTCAGGTATAATCGGCTTTAACCGGATGCCGGGACTTGATGTTTATTTTGCCGGTGACAACTGTATTGCAGAAAAAGCCAGAATGGAACGGAATATTTTTTACCGGACGTTCAGTCCGCGTTTTAGAACATACTGCGCTATGGAAAAAGCAGTTTTTGCTCCATCGGCCCAAACTGAAATTCTAATTTTGACCGAACGCCAGAAAAAAGATTTTATAACCCATTATGGAACTCAGGAACAACGTTTTCATTTATTGCCGCCCGGAATTCCGGAAGATCGGAAACGCTTGCCTGACGCAGATAAAATCAGGCTTGAAACGAGAGAAAAAAATGGAATAGCCAAAGATGACATAGTTTTAATTCAAGTCGGATCCGGCTTTATCACCAAAGGCGTTGATCGTTCAATCCGCGCGGTCGCGGCGCTCCCGGAAAGCATTCGCCGAAAAACAAAACTATGGATTGTCGGCAAAGACAACAGTCATAAATTTGTTAAGTTGTCGCAAAAACTTGGGATTGACATGCAAGTAAAATTTCTTGGAGGTTGCAACAATATACCGGAGCTGTTGGCCGCCGCCGACCTGATGATACATCCTGCAATTAACGAATCCGCCGGAGGCGTATTGTTAGAAGCATTGACTGCCGGGCTTCCGGTGTTGTGTTCCGCCGCATGCGGCTATGCCGGATATATTGAAAAATCCGGAGCTGGAAAAGTTACACCTGAACCTTTTTCACAAGCAAATCTGAACCTGACATTAACAGAACTGTTGAAAGATGATTTGTCGGTTATTGGCGAAAAAGGCTATCAGTTCGCAATCTCGACAGATTTTTATAACAGCCATAAAGTGGCTACGGATATTATTGAAAAAACAATAGCGGCTAAAAATATCTTGAATTGATTGCAGTATCGTCTCGCCCCAAAAAAAACAGTTGAACTTTAGTTTTGTTTTTATATCGTTTAAAATCAGCAAGTTAAAAAGTTCTGTGGTTTTGAAACTGTTCATTGCCGAAACTTACAACATCCATCAGAATATGGGGCAGGGCAGGCAGTGGAAGTGCAGACCCTACGCTTTTTTTTGAAAAAAACTCGAGCGGGAACTTTATAAATTGAGTTCAGCGTGTATCATATATTTTATTGTTAGAATCGAAATATGGCAATTATTTGAAGAGGAGATAGACGATGGGCACTACAAAAAAAATTCTTTTGCACGTTTGTTGTGCGCCGTGTGCTGGACCGTGTATTGAACGTTTGCAGGCGAATAACCGGATTGTCGGTCTTTTCTACTCAAATTCCAATATTGGTTCACAGGAGGAACTGGAAAAACGCCTGAAATATGTAAAGAAAATTGCCGCGTTTTTTGGTGTGCCGCTGGAAGTTGATGAATATAAACACGCAGACTGGCTGGATTATATCGCGGGGCTGGAAGACGAACCGGAGAAAGGGGCGCGTTGCCGGAAATGTTTTGAGTTCAACCTGAAACGCACCGCCGAAGCCACTTCCAAGCTCGGATACGACGAATTTGCCACTTCGCTCACCGTCAGTCCGCAAAAAAAATCTGCTGATGTCTTTGCCGGTGGCGCAAAGTTTAAAAATTTCTCGCCGTGGGATTTTAAGAAAAATGACGGATTTAAACGCAGTATTGAACTCAGCAGAGAATTTGAATTGTACCGCCAGAACTTCTGCGGCTGCGAATTCTCCCAGCATCGCCCGGATTAATTTTGCTTGATCTATAATAATTGGAGAATAAGACTTGTGAAGCAGCATGATAAAAATATTTCCATCGCGTTTTTTGACGCGAAAGAATATGACCGGAAGTTTTTCAATCAGGCGAATACTGGTTATAACTTCACGATAAAATACTTTGATGATAAATTGTCCGCGGAAACCGCCGCGCTGGCGGAAGGCGCAGAGGTCGTTTGCGCTTTTGTCAATGATGATTTGAG
>JBAYVM010000028.1:0-13730 GCA_041674645.1 Victivallaceae bacterium
ATAAGGGAAAGAGGAAAATCAAAGCGGCGCAGGGTCGCCGCACTCCAAAGACGCTTCGCATCAAAAAGAAGTATCGACGGAGCGATACCCTCCAGAAGAAAACCCTTCATGGTGAACGCTCTTTTCGTGCTTTTTTCGCGGTTAATGTATTAGAAGTCCAGAAAGCCGGTTTAGGGCTAAACCAGGCGCTACTTAAATGCGCTTCCACCAAGGCAAAAATCCAGGAGAAACAGCTTTTGCGTTTGCTATCAATAAATTTGCCGCCTATATTTTGCACTGGAGTTTTCTTAACGTTTTTTGCATTAGTTTATTAGCAACAAAAGGGGGATGGGAATGGATTCATTATCGAGGACTGAAAACCGGGATTTGATGGCTCAGGCGCGAGAATCATTACGTGGCAATTGGGGACTGGCAGTAGTAACTTTTCTTGTTTTCGGAATAGTAATCTCAGCTGTACAAATTGTTCCCAAGGCTGGAATTATTGGCGGGTTGATTATTGCAGGGCCAATGAATGTCGGAATGGCTATCTTTGCTCTGGCGCTAGCAAGAGGACAAAACCCGCGGTTGGGGCAGATTTTTGAAGGATTTCGGCAATTCGGAGTTGCGCTTGGCGCTTATTTATTAATGACATTGTTTGTGTTTCTTTGGTATTTATTATTGATAATTCCAGGAATTATTGCGACCTTTGCCTATTCGCAAATTTTTTACATTATTGCTGAAGAACCGGGCATTGGCCCGTTGCAGGCAATCCGCAAAAGCAAAGAGTTGATGCACGGAAACAAGTGGAAATTTTTCTGCCTGCAACTGCGGTTCATCGGCTGGTGGTTATTGTGCATCCTGACTTTCGGCATAGGAATTTTATGGCTGGCTCCGTATATGATTGTCAGTTTAGCCAAATTCTATGATGATATTGCGCATCCGGCGGAAGCAGTTGTCATTGAAGAACAAGCAATGTAAGCTGAATCACGGCAAGCGTCAAAAACGTGAGTTCGTCGTTGATATAGGAAAGTAGTCGCAAGTGTAGCCTTACACGCGACCGTTTTTTCGCCGGTTTATGGCTAAACCTGGCGCTACTTAAATACCAGGGCTGTAAATTCTAGCATTTTTACTGACCTGAAGATTAAGCGCTGGAGGGTATCGCTCCGTCGATACCTTTTCCCTGATGCAGCTGTTGCAATTAATCAATGTAACTTAGACACTTCTGTCTGAGACTAAACAGAAATATAAGGGAAAGAGGAAAATCAAAGCGGCGCAGGGTCGCCGCACTCCAACCCGCCCGAGGCGGATAAAAGACGCTTCGCATCAAAAAGAAGTATCGACGGAGCGATACCCTCCAGAAGAAAACCGTATATAATTGTCAGTTTAGCCAAATTCTATGATGATATTGCGCATCCGGCGGAAGCAGTTGTCATTGAAGAACAAGCAATGTAAGCCGAATCACGGCAAGCGTCAAAAACGTGAGTTCGTCGTTGATATAGGAAAGTAGTAGCAAGTGTAGCCGTACACGCGACCATTTTTTCGCCGGTTTATGGCTAAACCTGGCGCTACTTAAGGAAATATTTCTCTGTCGCAAATGCTAAGGAGTTGTTTTTTCGAGGATAACGGTGGCGGTGGCGTATTCTTTTTCATGACTGATGGAAACGTGCATGGTTTCGGCTCCGAGTTTTTGGAAGGTCTTCCGGCCGGTTCCGGAAACGGACACGACGGGGTCGCCGGCGACGCCGTTGACGGTTTCAATATCCAGCCAGGAGCAGAATTCGCCGATTCCGCAGCCCATGGACTTGGAGACGGCTTCTTTCACTGCCCAGCGTCCGGCGTAATATTCGGACGGGTCGCGGCGTTTTTTTGCCTCTTTAAGTTCCGCCGGAGTGAAAATTTTTTCCAGAAAATCGTTGCCGTAGCGTTCAATCATTTCCTTGAGTCGTTCGACTTTTACTATGTCAGTTCCCAATCCGCAGATCATTTATCCATCAACTTTACTTGTAATTTTAGTTTATCAGCATAGATTTTATTTTTGATTCAGCAGATAATAGAACAGGAAACAGGGAAATGTCAATACATAGAGAACGAATTGTAATTACCGGAGTCGGATTGTCAGCGCCCAATGGAACCGGAATGGATGAATACCGGCACGCTCTGCTAACCGGAAAATCCGGAGTTACCTCGATGACGCACCGGTACATTGGTGAGGTGTTTGCCGGATTGTGCGACTTTGACGCTAAAATATATCAGAACAAACGTGACATTCGGAACGGAACCCGTGCCGGGTCAATTGCGATTTTTTGCGCGAATGAAGCAATTAATGACGCGAATATCGCGATTACTGACGCCAACCGTTCCCGGATTGGGGTGTTTGTCGGCACTACCGAACACGGCAATGTCGAAACAGAAAATGAAGTTTTCAATCTCAGTCAGTTCAATTATGATGTGAATTTCTGGAGTCATCATCACAATCCTCGTTCCGTGGCCAATAATCCGGCCGGGGAAATTACGATAAATATGAAAATTACCGGGCCGCATATTTGTATTGGCGCCGCCTGCGCCGCCGGTAATTGCGGAATTATTCAAGGCGCACAGCAATTGATGCTGGGTGAAGTTGATGTCGCCATCGCAGGGGGCGTTTCCGAAAGCCCGCATACGTTTGGAATTTTCGCCAGTTTCCGCAGTCAGGGCGCACTGGCCAAACATGATTTTCCGGAAAAAGCCAGCCGTCCGTACGATTTAGACCGCAACGGCATTGTTATTTCCGAAGGCGGCTGCCTCTATGTGCTGGAAAGACTTGAAGACGCCAAAAAACGCGGCGCGAAGATTTATGCGGAAATTGCCGGCTGGTGCATGAATTCAGATGCCGCCGATCCGGTGTTGCCGAATGCTGAACGCCAGGCGGAATGTTTCCGCGGCGCGATTAAGTCAGCGGGAATTTCCATGGAGGATATTGATTTGCTTAATACTCATGCCACCGGCACTCCGGTTGGAGATATTGAAGAAACCAAAGCGGTAATTATGGCATTAAGCGGCAGTAAAAAAACGCCGTTTATCAACAATACCAAAGGTTTTATCGGGCATACCATGGGGGCGGCCGGGGCGTTGGAGCTGGCGGGAAATCTTCCGGCATTTCAAGACCGGATTGTTCATCCGTGCATGAATCTTGACCACATCGACCCGGAATGCGCGATTCCAAAGCTGGTTGCTTCCGCTTCGGAAAAAGCGGACAAAATGGAATACATCGCCAACAGTTCATTTGGAATGCTCGGCAACAATTCTGTATTGATTGTGAAAAAATACGAATAGGCGCGCTGGCTTATGAATCTGATAATCCTTCAACCGGAAGATTTTGTCAGTCCGGATGAGGCGGAACTTTCCGGACGGCGTTTTGAGCATATCCGGAATATTCTCAAAGCCGATACCGGAAAAATCTGCCGGGTGGGAATGTTGGGCGGACAACTGGGAGAAGGCAGAGTAATTGCCGTCAAACAGGATTCGTTGCGATTGAACGTTACGCTGAATCAAAATCCGCCATCAGCCGTGCCGTTAACTTTGATTTTCGCCTTGCCGCGCCCGAAAACCCTGAAAAAAGTTTTGCATGCGGCGCTTTCTATGGGCGTCAAGAAAATTTTCATCATCGAAGCCTGGAAGGTCGATAAAAGCTACTGGACTACGCCGTTGTTGACTGAATCCGGACTCATGGAACAGATTATTCCAGCGTTGGAACAGGCTCGCGATACGCTTCTGCCGGACATCCAAATTCGCCGCCGGTTTAAGCCGTTCGCCGAAGATGAGCTCCGCGGCATTATTGGCGATTCACTGGCGTTGGCGGCGCATCCCGGTTCAACCAAAATCTGCCCGGCGCAACTGCAAACTTCAGTAACGTTGTGCATTGGCCCGGAAGGCGGTTTCACTGATTATGAAATTGATTTACTCGTGGCAAACGGTTGTCAATCGGTCAATATTGGCAGCCGCATCCTGCGCACCGAAGTTGCCGTGCCCGCGCTGATTGGCCGGCTGTTCGCAAATGTTTGAGAGGATGATAAATTTACTAACAACAATATTAATGGAAAAATTAACTTAACCGGAGGCAATTATGACGGATAAACTGAATAAACTGAAAACGATTCTCGGCGAAGTGTATGATCTTTCCACGGCGTTGGCGGTGCTGGATTGGGACCAGCAGGTGAATATGCCGGTTGCTGGTTCTGACGGACGCGCCAGCCAGGCGTCAACCATCAGCCGGATGGCGCACGAAATATTTGTTGACGACGGGGTTGGAGAACTGCTGGAAGCGTTGGAGCCATATCGCCGGGAACTGCCACCGGATTCCGACGATGCCTGTCTGCTGAAAGTCGCCAGACGCGAATACAACCGCCGGAAAAAAGTTCCAACAGCTTATGTCTCAGAATTTGCCGCCGTTACCTCTGCTGCGCACATGCAGTGGGAACACGCCAGAGCGCAAGCTGATTTCTCCATTTTTAAACCCGCGCTGGAAAAAATATTCCGGTTGCGGCGCGAATATGCCGGATTTTTTGCGCCTTACGATCATGTTTACGACCCGTTGTTGGATGAATTCGAACCGGGAATGAAGACCGCTGACGTGAAAGAAATTTTTGCCCAACTCCGTCCGCAACAGGTAAAACTTATTCACGCTATCCGGGAAAAAACCGCACCGGACACCTCTTTCCTGCATCAGCAGTTTGATTCGCAGCAACAGTGGAATTTTGGCGTTGAAGCCGCGAAAATGATTGGCTATGACCTGAAACGTGGCCGTCAGGACAAGGCGGCGCATCCATTTACCACAACGTTCAACTTGAACGACGTTCGCATTACCACCCGGATTTTTCCGGATAATTTTTCCGGTTTGTTTTCAACTCTGCATGAAGCCGGACACGCGATTTA
The DNA here is from genome assembly GCA_041674645.1 of Victivallaceae bacterium. Classification (GTDB taxonomy): domain Bacteria; phylum Verrucomicrobiota; class Lentisphaeria; order Victivallales; family Victivallaceae; genus JBAYVM01. Next base: position 4,891 of record JBAYVM010000028.1, read on the forward strand.
TGAACAGAATATTTCTCCGCTGCTGGAACGTTCTCCGCTCGGCACGGGCGCCTCGCTGGCGATACACGAATCACAATCCCGGCTGTGGGAAAACCTGGTCGGACGTTCCAGGGAATTCTGGACGTTCTTCTATCCCCGGCTGCAAGCCGCGTTTCCCGGCCGGTTTGACGACGTTTCACTGGAAAAATTTTACTGCGGCATCAACCGGGTTGAGCCGGGATTAATTAGAGTTGACGCTGACGAAGCCACTTACAATCTTCACGTCATGCTCAGATTGGAACTGGAAATCGCGGTGCTGGAAGGCAAAATTGCAGTCAGCGACCTGCCGGAAGCCTGGAATGAAAAGATGCGGGAGTATCTCGGAGTTACTCCGGAAAATGACGCGGAAGGCGTGCTGCAAGACGTTCACTGGGCTGGCGGCGCGATTGGTTATTTTCCGACCTACGCGCTCGGTAATCTCATTTCCGCTCAGCTTCGGGAAACTGCCGAAAAGGCAATTCCTGATCTGGACCGGCAGATTGCGAACGGCAACTTTCAGATTTTGCGGGAATGGCTGACGGAAAACATTCACCGCCACGGTTCCAAGTTTGAACCGCAAAAACTGGTTGAAATGGTTACCGGAAGCAAAATTGATCCGGCTCCGTACATGCGTTACCTGAATCGCAAATACGGCGAAATCTACGGATTGTAAAAAGTAGCAAAGATCTGTTTAATATGGTGGGCGCGGTGTCCTCTGAACACGGCGTGGTTGCGTGCAGGAAAAAAACTAATTTTGGCGAACGGGATTGCAGTTCAACTAAATCATGGACGCATGGATGTTCGGAGCGCATTGGAATTTGCCCGGCTTGATAATATTGCGTGTAAGATTATATTTGAGTCTTAATAGAATGCGGGAATAAAAAGCCAGGCAGAGGTAGAATAAACAATGAACTATTGCACGAAAACACAAAAGCTAAAGTTTGACCCCGACGACCAGATTGCGAACGGCAACTTTCAGATTTTGCGGGAATGGCTGACGGAAAACATTCACCGTCACGGTTCCAAGTTTGAACCGCAAAAACTGGTTGAAATGGTTACCGGAAGCAAAATTGATCCGGCTCCGTACATGCGTTACTTGAATCGCAAATACGGCGAAATTTACAATTTGTAGAAAACAACGGATTTTTCAAAGTATACAAATTTTAACGAAAGGGAACGAGTTTATTGCTTTCCTCGTTCCACACTTTCAGGTGGATGGCAGAAAAGCTCTTGCAGAGCGTGAGCGGTGTTCTGGCTTGCAGCTCCGGAATTGCTTCATAACACTCTTTGAGCCGATAATTCGGGATGCGGGAGCATAGATGATGCACGTGATGAAAACCGATGTTGCCGGAAAACCAACGCAACGCGCCCGGCAGCTTGTAGAATGAACTGCCTTCCATGGCGGCACGCAATGCATCCCACTCTTTTTTGCGAGCCCAATATACGCCGTCGAACTGATGTTGCACAAAAAACAACCATACTCCAGTCGCCCCGGCAATCCATATCATGGGCAATTGGATGAGCAGATAAGTCTGCCAGCCGATGTTCCAGGCGGCAATAAGTATTACCCCGGTTATCAGCAGGTTAGTGAACAGAACACTCATGCGCTCTTTGCGAGTCGAGGTTTTGACCGGAAGCCGGAAACGAAGCAGAAAGCTGAACAGAGCGCCAACCCCGATTAGTACCAGCGGAGAACGGTATAACCGGTAGGCAAGTTGTTTTCCTGTCGAAGAACTTTCATATTCATTTAGTGTCATGGTCCAGATATCTCCGAATCCGCGGGCATCAAGGTTGGCATAAGTGGCATGGTGACGAAGATGACTGAACCGCCAGTCTTCAAACGGGGTAAACACCATAACTCCGAATAAATAACCAAAGAACGTGTTTGCGCCTTTTTTTCGAAAGAATGATCCGTGTACGCAGTCGTGAAACAGGATAAATATTCGTACCAGAAATGCTGCGGCAATTACCGTCAAAATCAAAGTCAACCAATACGGGTAACCGTGCCGGATGGAATAAATCATCAATAACCAAAGGATGCAATAAGGAACAACCGTGTTTACCAGCTGCCAGCAGGCTTTCCATGTGCTTGGCTCTTTGTAAGTTGACAATGCGCTATGCCAGGCTGGCCAAATATATATTGGACGTTGCTCGCGCTTAATATGTTGGAAAGACACTGCGGCCGTATCTGTCATATTTTCTCCCTGAAAATTTCCGGTCAAACATTTATATCGGGTTAAATATAAAAATGTTTTTGCAAAAAATCAAATTTTTTACAATAAAATGATGATTCCAGCGGCAGAAATCAACGTAGTAAACCCGGCTCCGCACAGGCGTTACTTGAACCGCAAAGACAGCGAAATTTACGATTTATAGCAGGCGACGGTTAATAACCATCAATTTTTATGTGTTTGCAGATGGCCTGATATGCCCAGTTATCCCACTCATTCTTGACGCCGATGCCTTTCAGGTCGCCGTAGTTTTTGAAAATAAGACCACCTTCAAAATGTTTGAACATGTCTTCAACACCTTTTTCTATAATTTGACGGTCGCCGGTGGGCATGATTTTTTGAATATCTATGGGCGACCACAGCGCGGCCTGGTATTTTTTCAGCAGTTGCGCCAGCTCGGCCATATCGTAGATGGCAGGCTGGTCGAACTGGAAACAATCAACGCCGGCTTGCAGCAACGGTTCCAGTATCTGGCGGTTCTGACCACAGGAGTGCATGAATACTTTCATTCCGCATTCGTGGGCTAAACCGAAAAGTCTGCGGTACAAATCGCCAAAATATTCCTGCCACAGCGCCGGCGAAAACAGCAGACCATTCTGGGTGCCCATGTCTTCACAGAAGAAAATGCCTTCTCCGCCAGCCTCGCCAGCCGCCCGGATCAACAGTTCAAAAACGCCTGCCACTTTTTCATGCAGTTGTTTGAGTTCCTCAGGATAGAGCAGCATATCGATCAAATAGATTTCCATTTTTCGCAGGTAGCGTGATGAGGCGAATACCCACCCGGGCATTCCTGCCAGTTTGAATTTATCACCACCTTTTGCAAATCCTTGTCGCATGGAATTGACAGTTTCCTCAAAATCATATTGCGGTATCTGAAAATCTTTCAACTGCGTCCACTCTTCAATTGCTGGCTTGAAGACTTCTCCGGCAGCGCAACCGTCGGTCATGCGCACCCAGATATTGCCCCATATATCATCGTAATATTCGTATTGCCCTTCCACCCATCTTTTTTTAGTCCAGCCTTTGGGATTGTCAGGTCCGCCCCAGCACATATCGTTAATGCGCCCGTTGTTGAAAGTAAGACCCGGTCGCACCGGATTGCAGTGTTCCAAGTTGGCATGGATTATTTCTCTGGAATTCATTATAAAACCTCGTTGTTTGTTGTCTATTGTTTATTATAGTATGTATCTTAGCAAAGATAAATGTTTTACATTGACATAATTTTGTCAAAAATTGATTATGGAAACAGAATTTGAATATTTAAGGACAGGGCAGGGAATGCCGGATTCGCAACTGCTGGGTATCAGCGGTCCGGACGGTTTTTTCTTTTTTCGCATTCAGACGTTTCATCTGGCGGAAATTCACCGGCATAATCCCGGAAGAGTTTCAGGTTCTCATGCTCATAATGTGTTTCATATTGTATTTTATACTGCGGACAATGACAAAAACAGCATTCTGCTGAACGATAAGGAGACGGAGTCATTACCGGGAATGCTGGTGGTGACTTCGCCGGGCGAACCGCATTCATTTCAGACACTGATGCCGGGACGAACTGTGTATCATGAATTGACGTTCAGTCTGGAAAACGCGTCAGGATTTTTCTGCGGCAACTGGAATCAGCTGTTGAGGTATTATTCAGGAATGGATAACGTATCGGTTCCGTCAGCTACAACTTTGGATAGTTCCAGAATGGCGACACTGGATAAACATTTCAGGAACTTGAGCGTGTTGCTGAAAAATTCGCCGGAAAACATGTTGCCGGTACTTAAAACCGTGATGAATATGTTTGAGTTTTTATACAGTGATGTTTTTGCCGGTAAAGTTTTAATCCCGGAAGAAGGTACTCTGGGCAAGGTAAAATTATTTATTGAGAAGCACAGCAATGAAGCATTGAACCTTAAAGCCCTGGGACACCGTTTTTTTATGTCACCGGAACATCTCTGCCGGAAATTTAAAGCGGTTTACGGGATTTCTCCGCTGAAATATGCGCTGGACTTAAAGATTTCCACCGCAAAAAACATGTTGCTCCATTCAGAGTACAGCATCAAAGAAATCTCTGACAGAATGGGGTTTTCCGATGTTTACGCCTTTTCTAAGTCGTTCAGAAAAAATGCGGGGATTCCTCCGGGAAAATTCCGTGACTCCGGACATTAACGCGCCTGCGGTTGCAGGTATTTTTTTTAAATAAAAAGACTGGTTCTTTTGTGACAGTTCCTAAATTAGAAGATTATTCTGAATTTATGTAAAATATAAGTTTTGCAATTGGCTTTGGCGCAAAAATGAAAACGTGCTACCAGGCTGAATATTACAGTAGCGATTGATGGGCGACAGGTGTTTTCATGTTTGGATGGAGTAGCCTGTCGGAAAGTAATCGCAACTTTTTAACATTCCCGCCTTGCTAAAACCGCAAAATATTCTATTTTAAACACAGTTGTTTTTTATGGTTTCAGCAAAGCATTTCTACTTTAAACAAACTTATATTCGAGGAAGGAACGTTAGAAAATGGTTATCAGGAAAATGAATGCCATCTTTACGCGGCACGGGAGAATTCTTTTTGCCGTAATCACAGTCGTTATTATTGTCTCATTTCTGGGTTTTTTAACCCCGGGATTCCAAAGTCTGTTTCAGTCGTCTTCGGGTGGCAAAACAATGGGAACGATTTTTGGAAAGAATGTTTCTTTTGAGGATGTGAGAGATCAGGCCAACCGCAATCATATTGTTTATTCATTGATTTACGGCAGCAGTCTGAATAACTCCGCCTTGAGTGAATTTGCTTCAAAAAACGCATTCCCGGTAATGTGTCAGCTGGCGGCGGCAAAACGTCGCGGCATAACTGTCAGCGACAAGCAGATTGCTGAATTCGTAGCCACTCTGCCCAGATTCAAGAATGCCGAAGGCGCGTTTGATGTGACGCGTTATCGCAGCTACTTGAACGACACGTTGAAGCCGAATGGCTTTACCGCTTCGGAGCTGGATGAAAGCGTTCGTCAGTTTCTTGTCCAGCGTGAACTTGACCGTGAAATTACTGACAGTACGGTAGTTACTCCCGGTGAAGTCGAGCAGTTTTTCAATGAATTCAATGAAAAATTGCAAGTTATGGCCGCCGCGTTTGATTCTCAGGATTATCTGAACAAAGTAAAATTGAAAGATACTGACATTCGCAACTACTTCGATACTAACGGTGATAAATTTACGATTCCAGCCAAACTGAAAACATTACTGGTGGTTTTTGATTACAATGACCCGGAAATTACAAAAGAAATTGCCAATCTTATCACTAATGATGCTTTGAAGAAATATTACGAAGAAAATAAAACTCAATTCATCAAAGTAAAACCTGACCAGAAACCGCAGATAATGACTTTTGAACAGGCGAAGAGTCAAGTCAAGAACAAACTGGAAGATAAATTGCGTCGCGAAGCCGCAATGCATAAAGCTCAGCTTTTCGCTCGTGACGTTTATGATAAAGTCGGCGAAGCGGAAAAAAACCAGCTGGAAATTTTCACTCAGGCAGTCAATGAAAAGAAACTAAAATCCGTCATGACTGGCTGGTTTGAAGCTAATCAGAGCAAAATCGGGAAGCTGGAAGAACCGGAACTGGTAAAACAGTTATTCCAGATTTATGACAGCGTTCCCGTGTCCAATGCCGTTATGGGCAAAGACGCGGTATATCTCGGTTTCCTCGTTGAAAAACAACCGTCGCGTCCGGCGACATTCAGCGAAGCCAGCCGCCAGGTAATGAAAGAGTTGAAAGACAATCAAGCGATGGAACTTGCCAGAATCGCCGCGCGTGAAACCGTCGCAAAATTGGCAAAATTGACTCCGGCTCAGCGTATGACGGTAATTCCTAAGCTGACCAGTCCGCGCTTTGAAAAAATCGACGATTTCTCTGTTGCCAATCCGCCATATGGTGAAGATGGCAGAATGATCGCAGAGTTAGCCGAAGACCTTACTGCCGGCAATATTTCAGCATCAACCGACACCGCAAAAGGCGCACTGGTGGTTTTTGTTCAAAAACGTATTGCGCCGGATAAAAAGGATTTCGAACAGAATCAGAAACAGGTGGAAACGTTCTACCGTCAAAGGAAAGTAGCCGCCGCCAAAACTGCGTTCAGCAATTGGCTGCAATCGAAATGTACCAATGCAGGGGAATGAAAAATTGACAGGAAGCAGTAAACTTTTTCCGGAGCATCACGATTTCGCTCTCGGAAAGCATATGACCGTTGAGTATTATGATTGTGATTCTCAAGTTCTCGCAGATCCAAAGAAAATGGAAGAACTGTTTACCGCTGCAGCAATTGCTTCAGGCGCAACTGTTCTTGGAACTAATTTTCATTCATTTGAACCGCAAGGCGTGAGCGGATTCGTAATTATCGCGGAATCGCATTTTTCAGTGCATGCCTGGCCGGAACATGATTATGCCGCCGTGGATATTTTTACCTGCGGCGAAAGCATTGATTTTCAGAAAGCAGTTGACAGTCTCCGCGACAGTATGCATTCCGGAAATGTAATTATTTCCAGTGTCATGAATCGCGGCGTCGTATCAAATAACGGCATTGAACGCATGGTTCCAGTATTTGAAGACCGCACCCATCTTTACGCGCTCTCCTGGCGCAACCGGTTTGAATCAACTACCGCCTGGGGATTGCTGGCGTCTGTTGACATTTACAACTGCGACCCGAAATTGATTCAGGATGCGGACGCGGTGAAAAAGTTCGCCTCTGAATTGTGCGACCGTATCGGCATGAAGTGCTTTGGTGAATGCGTGGTGGTAAATTTTGGAAAAAATGACCGGGTTGCCGGATTCAGCATGACTCAGTTAATTGAAACTTCGCTGGTGTCCGGGCATTTTGCCAACAGTTCAAATACCGCTTATCTGGATATTTTCAGTTGCAAGTTTTTTGAACCGCGGGATGTCGCTGAATTCGCGATTTCTTATTTCAAGGGCGAATACTACCGCATGCAAGTTGCTTTGCGCAAATAGACGGCCGGAATAAAATTATCAAGGAGGTCTCAGGTGAAAGACAACCCTTCAGCCAACTGGTTTTCTGAAACCGGCAACGATTTCGGAGTTTCTATCAAATACCGGGAACATCTCTTCAGCCACAAAAGCCCTTTTCAGCAGATTGATGTTTATGACACGGAATATATGGGAAAACTGCTGACGCTTGACGGCATCATTCAACTGACCGAATTCGACGAATTCTGCTACCAGGAAATGCTTGCGCACATTCCGTTGTTCTCCCATCCCAATCCGGAACGCGTGCTGGTAATCGGCGGCGGCGATGGCGGCGTACTGCGCGAAATAGCCCGGCATGACGGCGTGAAAGAAATTGATATTTGCGAAATTGACGAAGAAGTTATCAATGCCGCAAAAAAATATATTCCCTCCATGGCCTGCGGCTATGACGATTCCCGCGTAACTGTTCACATCGCCGACGGTAATGAATTTGTGAAGACCCGACAACAGTTTTACGATGTGATTATCGTCGATTCCACCGACCCGGCCGGTCCCGGTGAAGCGTTGTTCAATGAACAGTTTTATCGCGGAATGAAGGCGGCGTTGCGTCCTGACGGCATTATTGCCACCCAGGCTGAATCGTTGTTTCTGCATCCGCATATTGTCATGCGTCTGGTTTCAACGTCCATGAAACTATTTGCTAAATCCGGATATGCGATTATCTTTGTTCCGACTTATCCGATGGGCAATATCGGCGCTTGCGTCGCCTCGCTCGGCCCGGAAATTACTAAACCGGCGCGCCGCCCGTCGGCGCAGCTGCAACAACAGTTGAAATATTACACTCCGGAAATGCACGAAGCCGCCTTTAAACTGCCGCGTTTCGGCGAAGAAATGTTGAAAAAACTCGAAAACAGGTGAAAAAATGAATTTTAAATTTGCCCACAATAATTTGAATGTTTTTGATCTCGACAAGAGCCTGGCTTTCTACGAAAAAGCGCTCAACCTCAAAGAACTGAGACGCAAAGCCGCCGCTGACGGAGCATTTATCATCGTCTATCTCAGTGACGGAACTTCTCCGCATCTGCTCGAATTGACCTGGATGCGGGATATGAACCGGAAATACGACCTCGGCGACAATGAAATCCATCTGGCATTCGTCACCGATGATTTCGACGCCGCCAGAGAAAAACATCGCACTATGGACTGCATCTGCTTTGAAAATAACGAAATGGGCATCTATTTCATCGCCGATCCTGATGGCTACTGGATTGAAATCCTCCCCGCTAAATAGCATTTATAGCCACGAAAAGGTTTTATGTGTCTGGGCCTCGTCCGTCTCGGACGAAAAAATAAAACGTTTAACGCAAAGTCGCAAAGAGCGCAAAAAATTAACCATTAGGGCATGAGATGAATGAAGGTTTTAGGGTGTAGCCTCGTCCGTCTCGGACGAAAAAATAAAACGTTTAACGCAAAGTCGCAAAGAGCGCAAAAGAATTTCTGATTTTATTTCACAGTCATCCCTTAATTTTCTAAAACCAGCTTTTTAAGGCATAATCTGAGCGTGAGGGAAGCGATTTCCGCTACCCCCCCTTTTGTCAGATATGACATTTTGAGCAGGAATGTCAGGAGAA
>JBAYVM010000029.1:0-13502 GCA_041674645.1 Victivallaceae bacterium
ACCAAGTAGTGGCAAGGTATTCTTTAACGGATTCATTGTCGCTCCTTATGTTTTTTGATAAAAATAAAGGTGTCATGAATCCGTCTTTTTTCAAGTTTTTAGATTTCTATGGGATGACTGTGAAAATAATTCTATAATGCCTTGATAAAATGTTTAATTCTAATATTTTAGCGGGCAGTCGTTAGTAAAATTATTAAAAAAAGAAAAAAGCATCTTAATATTTAATTATTTCGTCTGTTGCAATGCAGCGTTAGTAGTTGAATGTTCAGTTTCTTTTGAAAGGAACAATGAAAAAAGAACTCAAAAGCGATCTGGAAAAGATTTGTTATGCGTTGGGAATGAATGTTGGACAATCACTCGGACAACTTCCGGTGAAAATTGATGCCGACGCAGTTGCAAAGGGGCTGACCGACGTGTTGAATGATGCAGAATTAAGTCTGTCGCAACAGGAGTATGTCACCGTGATGGAAGCATTCCAGAAGCAGATGCAAGCCGTCGAAGCTGAGGCTGGTTCATCAATGCTTGACGCCAATCGCACAGAGCAGAAAGAATTTATGGCAAAGAACAAAGACGCGGAAGGCATTGTTACTACTGCCAGCGGTCTTCAGTATTTAGTATTAACTCAGGGTAAGGATGCCAGAAAACCAACCGCTAAAGATACGGTCAGAGTTCATTATGCCGGAACTTTACTGAATGGAACTGAATTCGACAGTTCTGTGAAACGCGGACAGCCGGCGGAGTTTGGGGTAGGGCAAGTAATAAAAGGCTGGACTGAAGCTTTGCAGTTGATGAATGTCGGCAGCAAGTATAAACTTTTCATTCCATCTGAATTGGCCTATGGCGAACGTGGCGCAGGACAACTTATCACTCCGGGCGCTATGCTTGTTTTTGAAGTTGAACTGCTTGAGATTATTTAATTATTGACACAAAAAAAGAGCGGCAGATTTGCCGCTCTTTTTGTATTAAACGTAACTGAAATATTATTTATCTGCCTTCGGAGCTGCTTCAGTTTTCGGAGCTGCTTCAGCTTTTGGAGCTACTTCAGTCTTCGGAGCTACTTCTTTAACAAAAATCTTGACATGCTGTTCTGTTTCCAGCTTCTTAATCATTTCTTCAACATCTTTGCTGATGATTTTTGCTTTAAGAGTGTTTTCAATGAGTTCTTTGACTTCAGCAAAACTCTTTACTGTTTCATTTTGCGGTTGATCGCGACGAATAATGTGATAACCAAACTGAGTTTTTACAACTCCGCTGATTTCGCCTGGCTTGAGCGCCATGGCGGCATCTTCAAACGGTTTTACCATCTGTCCTTTGCCAAAAGCGCCGAGAGAGCCTTTTGCCATCTTACCGCTCGGGCATTCACTTTCGGCCTGGGCTATTGCTTCAAAGGATTCGCCTTTCTTGATTCTTTCAAGGATGGCTTCAATCTTAGCTTTAGCTGCGGCGTCGTCTTTCGGTTCTTTAGCCATAATCAGAATATGTGAAGCGCGAATTGCGTCCGGGGCATCGCCGGGCATTTTAAAGCGTTCCAGATTCTTGTCGTAGAAATCTTTGACTTCACTTTCGGAAATCTTAATATTGGCAACAACAGTTTTGCTTAACCATTCATCAATGGCCGCGTTCTCCTGAACTGACGGTTTCGCGGCGTTTTGGGTGATGAACTGATCAACGGTCATGCCTTTGGCTTCCAAAGAATGCTTAAAGCCATCAAGTTCCTGCGGTTTCGCTTCTTTCAATGCACGCCGGAAATTCTCTTCAGCCAATTTTGCTGATGGCTTGAATCCCGCTTTCTCTGCCGCGTTCATCAATATCATGCGTTCAACATATTTTTTGATAATTCGCGGAGCAATCTGCTGAAGCATCTGTTCATTAATCATCGGAGGAAGTTTTCCACCTGGCAGAGATGCGGTAAAGTAATCAACAAACTCTTTTTTAGAAAGTTTTTTGCCGTTAATCTCAGCCAGCTCCTCCGGCAGAAAAGCCCACATATCTTTTGGCGCTTCTGCAACAGCTTCCACTTTTTTAGCAGGAGCTACTGCTGGTGCGGCATCTACTTTTACTGGTGCGGTATCTGCGCCGATTGCAATACTCGTCATTGCTCCGGCTACCAGGAAACCAAATGTCATTTTCTTCATTTTTCATTCCTTTATTACATGTTTATTTTTTGCCGATTAAAATTATCAATCGTTTTATGCGCAATCCAACAATAAAATACGAGGCGGTTTTCCTTTCATATTTGTTCGTGATTTACATAAATAACATATTTTTTTAGACATTACAAGTTAAGTTTTGTTCCATTTGAAACAAAAATTTATGTTTTTGTTTATATAAATACATTGCTTGCAACAAATTCAGTGTTTTTTAGTTTTTAAAATTGTATCAGGCAGAAACTCCCTGGTTGTTCAAACGCTATTTTAATTCGTCCGGTTGCAACCATTGATGTTGTTGCCTGACCTGAACAATGAATTGTCTTTAATTCCGGCTGAGATTTCAGGTATGGAATATCAATTTCCGCGTCTCCTGCCGCCGCGAGTTCCCTGAACAACAGGACATAACCGGTCTTTTCTGCAAAATTATGCGATACAAATCCGGTAATCGCAGAACCGTCCGGTTCATTGCCAATCGGGAATATTTCGCCGGAAAATATTTTATCCCGGTGTTGAAGATGCAGTTCAATAATTTTACGGTAACTGTCAATAACTTTTTCAGACAGCCGCGACGGCGCCAGCCAGAATAATGGATTGGAGAAAAACGCAATCATTGCCCAGTATTCAGACGAATAATTGTCTGGAGCAATTCGTCCTTTCTGTTTATAAAATTCATAATTAATATCTTCATGTCCGGGAACTTCAATTTGCAATATTTGCGGCCTGACATATTTAGACAACTTCCACAGATTGTTGAGGGTGTCTTCCGGATGATACCCCACGCCCCAGCCGTGACAGACATACCGGTTTTCAAGAAAAATATTGCCGTATTCCAGGAACATGAAATATCCCGGGCGCTGCCCGTTGGTAGTGTCAAAATTGAAGATGATATCTCCGTTTGAACGTTCCCGCAATGAACGGACAAGACTCTCCAGATTATCTTCAGATTCTTTTGTCCTGATTTTTACTGCGTCAACTTTAAACATTCTAATTTGGTGTTTCTGATAAAAATCAAACAGAATATCTGCCATTTTCCGCCAGTCGCGGTATTCGCAATTAAATGATGGAGCTACCCATAACGCCAGTTCCACTTCAGACTTAACTGCCGCCTGGTGAATGAGTTTGAAGCCATTCGGCAAATGCGGTTGCGAAATTTCCCAGAAATCCGGTTTTACGTTACGGTTGTTCGTCGTTATTTCTCTTAATGCCCGGCCTTTCTGCCAGCCGTCATCAACTTGATAATGAGTTGCGCCCAGTCTGGCGGTGGCAGTTATCTCGTCCAATAGAAATTTTTCATTGACCAGCTCCGGAAAGCAACCAACGCCCCATGGATTCACCATGACGGAAAAATCTTTTGCCGGATTTTGCGGGAAGCGGATTTTTAGATAAGTTTTCAGGTATAACGCGGCTTCGCCTGCCGGATAAAAACCAATCACATGCCGGTAGCCTTTAAGCATTTTTCCCGGAGTTAATTCAGACGGGAAAATTCCCCAGCAACAGGAATATATCGTATTGCCGGAATCAATGCGAAAGTCATAGTCTTCGAAGTCACGGCGTTCAATACTGGGCGGCGCCTCCTGCAAGAAAAACAGTCCAATATTTTCGCCTTCGCAAAACAGAATATTACCGTTGACCTGCTTGCTGTCTGGAGTAAGTTTATGTTCTTTGAGCAAATCGTTGCTGTAATCTGTTCTGCCTTGAAATTCAACGGCTTCCACCGGCTGTATATTCGGAGCCAGGCTCAAGCTGTCCGCACAACTTTCCAGCATGCCAGCCGGCAGCCCGTCATTGCGCAAATGTCTGCGATGCGACCAGTATATATTGGGCGATACCTCGCTCTGCACAGAATTTTCCACCGCAAGAAAAGGTTGTCCGGGATAAATCAGGTAACTGCGTTGAAAAGTTACGTTTTGAATATTTTCTTTGATTATCATATTTACTCTGACGTGCTCGCCGTCACGCCATGAACTGTCAACTGTTTCGACGCTTAATTTTATCGGCTCAAAGTCGGAATCAATATATTCCCGCAGAAAATTAATTCCGGCAAATGAGAAATCAAAATCTTTTTTCTCAGCTCCAAGCGCCTTGCCGTCGGTGGTTTCAAAACTTTTTGTAACCGGCAGTTTTTTGCTAATATCGATTATTCGTTTGAAACATGAGTTTACAATTGAAAGTTCATGTTTGCTGATAGTTATTTTTATATCTTTGAAAGAAAAACTATCGTTAGTGATTAAATCTTTTCTTGTCATAATCTGTATTCTTACCAATCGCTGTTTATAATTCTGTCACGTTTTCTTTTATATTCTATTCAACGTCGTTGTTCTTGTCTTTTTTGTCTTTGCCGGGCTCTTTAGCTACGCTATCTTTGCTGTCATCTTTAGTGTCGCCGCCCGTCTTGTCGGCTTTCTCGTCTTTGTCCTTGCCACCACTGGTCAACTTATTATAATTGTCGATTTCTTCATTGATTTTATCTATTTCAGCATCTGTTTTTTTCGTGTCCGCATTTTTGTTTTTTTTAAGGACTTTATCTTTTTTCTTCTCTAATGCGCTGACTTTCTTCTGCAATTTATCGACGGTTTTCTTTACTTTTGTTTCAAGTTTTTTAGTTATAAGCTCAAGCTGGTCTTCCAGTTTTTTTACTTCGCCATCATCAACTTTTTCCTTTTCTTTGGCTTTCTTGATGGATTCTTCCAGTTTGGTAATCTGTTCGGTTTCCCTGACGTAGGGATTCTTGAACTCATTCTTTGCCCAGGCAATTGGTGAAAAACTGCACAATCCGAGGAACAATGCTGCAAATATAAACTTTTTCATGATAATTGACCTTCCTTTGTAAAATAAATTTGCTATTTAATATATTTTGAGGATATGACAATACAAACTTAACTTTAAGTTAGATGTCAGTTTTTAAATTGTATTACAGCGTTTGAACAATTCCGCCACAGATTTACCGGAATCAGGAAAAATCCAGTTCGGCGCGATTTCAAACAGCGGTTCAAGAACAAAGCGCCTGGTGGCCGCGCGAGGATGTGGAATAATCAAATCGTCAGTGCAGATAATCCGGTCGCCAAAAAGAATTATATCCACGTCTAAGGTTCTGGCAAGATTAACTCCGTGTCGCTCTGGACGTCCGGCAGTAATTTCAAGCCGACGGCATAGTTCCAGTAGTGAACCGGCAGATTCAGGCCAGTCGCCAGTCAGCGCACCATTAATAAAATCCGGAGTGTCAAGTGGACAATCTATTGGCATCGTCCGGTGAAATGAGGATATTTTATCAATCTTAAAGCCATTTTGCTTTAATTGTGTTACGGCGATATTAAAGGTTTCTTTCACATTTCCCAGGTTTCCACCCAGCGCCAATGCCACTTTTGTCATTTTTCTTTACCTATAGAATAATTAATCATTCGAAATTTTAGCTTTAACACATTATATTTTATCTTCTTATTTATTTTAGTCAACTTATCAAAGCACAAGAAACACGTTTGATGATGAATTATAAAATACGAGTATATTTTCTTGGTTCAGGCAAAATTGCTGTACCAATATTAAAAGATTTAGTTGCTTCGGAAATTTTTGAACTTGTCGGCATTGGAACTCAAATAGACCATCCGGCCGGCAGAAAAAAACTTTTGCATCCGACACCAGTCGGAGAATATACCGAACAGGTTGGCCTGAAAGTTGACAAAATCCCTTCCGTTAATTCAACGGAATTCCTCGATTATTGCGCCAGTTTGACGCCGGATTTTGTTCTGGTCGTATCTTTCGGACAAATACTGAAACAGCCACTGCTGGATTTGCCGTCGTGCGGGTGTATTAATATCCATGCCTCGCTTTTGCCGCTGTACCGCGGAGCGTCGCCTATCGTTGCCTCAATTATTAACCGTGACAAAGTGACTGGTGTCACATTTATGAGAATGGACAAAGGGTTGGACACTGGCAAAATATATCGTAAATTTGAATTGCCACTGAACGGCTCTGAACGCGCCGATCATCTTGAAATAACGCTCGGCGAACTGGCGGCAACGCATCTGGCTGACACGTTGTATGGCATTTTTCATGGCGCCATCGACGGAGAAGGCCAGGATGATTCACAAGCCACACTTACAAAGAAAATAAAAAAAGATGACGGTCACATAAATTGGCTGGAATCAGCCATTGACATAGAGGCCAAAGTTCGTGGATATTATCCATGGCCGGGGGCAATCTTTAACCTGAACACTAACGGGCACGAAACCAGTATGCACATTACAGAAGCCGCCATTCTTGAGTATCCGGAGGTCAGGCCGGGAGAGATTCTGGAAGCGGATAGAAACGGGTTGGTTATAGCTTGCGGTCGCGGAGCGTTGAAACTGGAGAAAGTAATCCCGCAAGGCAAAAAAGAGATGTCAGGCGCCGCATTTATTAACGGACATCATCTGCAAAAAGGGGCAAATATACTTTCTTGAAATTGCATAATACAGAAGATGTGTTATTCAGTAAATAGGAAAATATAAGTAATAATTATTTATGTAAAATTTACATTGCACGGAATGACAAAACGCTATGGAGAATACGAAGAAAAAACTGATTCTCAGTTGTGAACAACTGGAAACAAGATTTGCGCTGATAAATAACGGGCGACTGGAAGAATATCAGATAGAACGATCTTGTGATGACATAAAAGTAGGTTCTATCTATTTGGGAAAAATCGTCAATCTGGAGCCAACTTTACAGGCGGCGTTTGTGGATATTGGCGGCGGCGGTAAAAACGCGTTTCTGCATTATTGGGATATGGTTCCGCCAAGTTACGAAATGCAGGAGTCAATTTCTTCAAAAGAAACAGACCGCGTGTCAGAAAAAAAGAGTACCAGTTTTTCAGAAAAGTTACGTCGTATTCTCTCCAGAGGATCAAAATCCAAACAGTTGAGAGAAAAAGAATCATTTCTCCGCCAGAATAAAGTTACTGCCAAAGACATTCCTGAATTGTTTCCGGCTGGAACTGAATTGCTGGTGCAGGTAACAAAAGGTTCTATCGGCACAAAAGGACCACGGGTCAGCACAAATATTTCAATTCCCGGACGTTTTTTGGTGATGTTGCCATATTCAGAACATATCGGACTTTCAACTAAAATTGACAACGCCCAGGAACGCGGTCGACTTAAAAAAATTATCTCCGAACTGGACATTCCGGAAGGCATGGGGCTGATATGCCGGACTGTCGGTGAAGGCAGAAAAGCGATATTCTTTAAACGCGACATGGATATGTTGTTGGATTACTGGCATCAGGTCGAAGTTGCTCTGGAAAAACACCGGGTGCCTTCGGTAGTTTACTCGGAGCCCACCCTGTTGGAACGCACGGTTCGGGATTTTATGACTGAAGATATTGACGAAATTATTGTCGACAGCGACCAGGCTTACAAACAAATTTACGATGCGTTGGTTAAATTCGGCGGACGTCGCATGGCGGGAAATGTTATTCACTACAAACAACCCGCTCCTGTATTCGAACATTTTAAAATCGCCGAACAATTGGATTCGATTTTTCGTCGGCAAGTTGCGCTTCCCGGCGGCGGTTATATCTGCATTGATGAAACAGAAGCTCTCATCGCAATCGATGTTAACACCGGAAAAGGCAAACGCACTGGCGAACAACCGGAAATTATTCTGCAAACCAACCTGGAAGCCGCAGAGGAAATTGCCCGTCAGTTGCGCTTAAGAAATATTGGCGGACTGGTTGTGCTTGATTTTATTGACATGCGTAGCGCCAAAGACCGCGATACGTTATATAAACACATGCGAAAACTGGTCAAAGATGACCGGGCTAAAACGCAGTTGCTGCCGTTGAGTAAATTCGGGCTCATGGAAATGACCCGGCAGCGCGAACACGAAAGCATTCAAGATACCGTCTATAATTCCTGTCCTTACTGCCGTGGCAGCGGGTACGTTAAATCGCCGTTGACCATGAGTGTTGAAATTCAGCGGCGACTGAACTCCTTTCTGCGGGATAGAAAAGTCAAAGGCATTGCCATCCGGGTGATTATGCACCCGGATGTTCTCGCCAGACTGAAAAATGAAGATGCCGCGTTGCTTAGTGAACTGGAAAAGAAATATGGACAAAATCTCAGTTTTAGAGCTGATATCGCAGTTCATCACGAAGAATTTAAGCTGGTAGATCCCGTCACTGGACTTGAATTGTAACTCAATTTCTGATGTGGTTTGCCTTGCCTTATATGGTATTGAATTAAGCGCGGAGCGTATTATCCGGTATTTTTTTCCTCTTATCAAAATATTCCAACTTGAAAAGCGTTTTGCGGTTGTGTATTATAAACAGCTATAGTTGACGCTTATTTCGCTAAATATTAACGATTTGAGGATGTGTATGGATAAAAAGACTCTTAAAGATATTATTTCTGCTCACCGTGATCTTTATCAGAAGGCAGTTGATGCCGGAAATAAAAGAAACTGGGATTATGCGATAAAGATGATGCTTGAAGTGCTCAAGAAATACCCGACATTGACCGTTGCCCGAGAGAAAATCCGTGAATTTGAAAAAGGAAAAGCCGCGAAGATGGGATTCTTTGGAAAAATTATTGCCCAAATCAAATCTTCCGGTAAGGTTCCGAAAATTAAGGCATTAATTAACAAGAGCCCTGTGGAAGCGATGAGTCTGTGTGAAACAGAATTGGCAGGATACATTTATAACCCGTTAATTCTTAATCTGTTGGCAGATGCGTCCGCAAAAGCCGAAGCATTGTATGTTGGAATTGAAACGCTGTTGCTGATTCGCTCGTTTAAGCCGAAAAACGAAGCCAATTTAAGAAAACTGGCTGATTTCTACAAAGCGGATAATCAGGGAATCGAAGTATTGAAGATTTTTCAGCAGATTGTTGCTATGCACCCGAATGATTTGAAAGTACAATCTGAATTGAGATCCGCGACCGCCTTGGCCAGCATGCAGAAAGGCGATTGGGAAAAAGAAGGTACCACACAGGAAAAATCACGGGATAATAAGGGCGAGGCGGTCGTTCAGCAGATGGAGGAAGGCTCCATTCACGATTCCGATCAGGCTGGAGTGTTGATTGCCAAATATCAAAAAGACCTTGCAGAGAATGAATCGATTGATACTCGCAGAAAACTTGCTGAAGCTTACTTCATTGCTCAACGGTATGATGAGTCAATTGAAGAACTTAATAAAGTGGCGCAGGCGGTCGGCGCGATGGACCCGGCGATAGATAAAAATATTGAAAGATCTTATCTGGCTAAAATTGACGGTATGATTGGTCAGCTAAAAACTGATCCGACAGCTTATGAAAATCCCGAAGAACAAATCCGGGAGCTTGAAACACATTGTCAGCAGTATCGGCTAAGACACGCTACTGAACGCGTGGAAAAATATCCCAATGATACC
This sequence comes from Victivallaceae bacterium, assembly GCA_041674645.1. Taxonomy (GTDB): domain Bacteria; phylum Verrucomicrobiota; class Lentisphaeria; order Victivallales; family Victivallaceae; genus JBAYVM01. The sequence goes on from JBAYVM010000029.1 coordinate 9,532, forward strand.
CAGCTGCGTTATGATTTGGCAAAAATACTTTTCGACGCACAAAAAATTGATGAAGCGGTGGAACATTTTCAATATGCCCGGCGCAATCCGCAACGCCGACTTTCCTGTATGGTCTATCTCGGACAGTGTTTCGCTTTTAAAGAACAGTACGATATGTCGATAGAACAATTTGTCGGCGCGGTAGCTGAAATGGGACGCATGGACAAAGTGAAAATGGATGCCGTTTATAATCTCGGCAGAACTTATGAAGCAATGGGTAATTATGAAAAAGCTGTTGAATGCTATAAAGATATTTACCAGGCTAATGTCAATTACAGTGATATAGGGCAACGCATTCAGCAATATTATGACAGACAGAAAAATAAGGGATAATTTTTTCCCGTTCGACTATTCCTGCATGAAATATTTTTTTGCCAGCAACGCCAGATACTATGGGAACGCAAAGCGCGTGACCTGCTGGTCAATATTCCATTCGCACTAAAAGCAGAAATGGAAATTATATCTTTTGAAATCTAGCGCTCCGTTCAAGTGTTGAGCCCTGGTTTACCATTTGGCTTAGTGAGTTATGTCGCTTGCATAATGTCGCGGTTTCGGATATATTCCGCCTGAGAAAAACAAAGAATGGACAGATAATTACGGGAAATGATAAATTATGACATTAACACATAAGTTTTCTTTTCGGAGCGTGTTCAGTTCTGACAAGATATGCAAGTCAGGAATATCACTGGGCGGATTTTTCATTATTGCGCTTTTTATGCTGTTTTTGTCCGGTTGCATTAGTGGTGATACGAAGCACGTTGCAGTGCAACGGAAAGTGATAATTAATGGCGGTTCGATTGAAAAGTTTTTTGCGGAGCCTTTTGATGTAATTGCTACAGGCAGACCTGTTTATCCCTATTCTAATCCTGGACGCAGATTGTTCGTCAGAGAGTTTGTAAGAAGCTCATTTGACCTGCAAGCGTTTGTTGACGTTTTTAATTGGAGCGGGTTGCCGCGGGAAGAACTGTTGAAGGTCAGAAAGATAAACTTTGGAGTTATAGGCGAATACACTCTGAGCGTGGATGTGCAGAATCGCGAACTTCTTGTATTGCCGGGAATGTTTTTTTTGCCGGTCAATCTGGTGGAGGAAGTGAATTGGGGTATTGGTTTTATAGAATATCAGGATGCGACGGATAAAGCAGCGTTAAACAATACTATGGATAAGTACATAGACGAAAGCATCAGTCTTGAACTGAAAAGGAAGATATTGGTTGGTGATTTTCATCAGGCGTTGTTTGACGGAAAAAATTCAGGCAAATTATTGGAGAATATTAAGGATTATTTGAAACAGAGGCAGGATGAGTTGGAATTCAACCGTGATGTGTTGCCTGACTGGAACTTGTTCTTCGATAAGCCTTTTTTAGAAAAATGGACGAGATATAATGCCATTCGTCTGGAAAAAATTAAGGAACTGAATAATAAATGTGCTATTGGCGCACAACTTGATACAGAGAATATTGATTTCATCAAAGCGGATGTAATTTACAAATCGGTTAGCGATTGCAGTTTTTACAGCAATTCATTTGATAACATTCTTTCGCTTCAGCAATACGGAGAGTATCCTGTATTATACAGCTTGTGTTTTGGATATTATTTTGCGCCCAAAACTATTTCCAGCGGCTTCATCTGTCCGGGGTATAACCGTTTTCGCCAATTTTGGCGACCTTATTTGGTTGGCGATGGGCCTAGGAATAAAATATCAGTTAATGACTTTGTGTTGAGTTTTGACGAAACGAGTTCTCTTGACGGCAGATTTTGTTTTCTATATTCCGCGTCGGCGTTGGATTAGGCAACGTAAATGTGACTGCAAAGTAAGGTCATTAATAAACTATTCTCTAAACAAATAATTTGCGGTTGCCATTAACACATTATTTTTTATGAGATTTTTTTTGAAAAATAATTTGAAATAATTTGTGTAATACGTTATACTACCTGGAAGTTGATGAACTTTTCCGGTAAATTATATCTTAACCCGTATAACTCTTAACAATTCCGGTTGTTGCCTTTTAACTTACGTTTTTGCAAGTGTGTAACGCGTTTTTTGAGAAGCTGGACAATTTGGAACAGGGAAAGATGAATCCCACTGCTATTTTATATTTCGGTGTGCATTCTAAAATGTAAAATTTACTAATCAGAGGGATAGAGAAATTCAATGGTTTTAGGTTTGACTGGTGGTATTGGCTGTGGCAAGAGCACTGTTCTTAAAATTTTTGCATCGCAAGGATGGAGTGTTTATAGCACTGACGACATTTGTCATAGCATATATTCCAGTGTCAACCAGAAATTTTTCGAAGAACTGAGAACTCGCTGGGGAAGTGATATATTCGATGACGAAGGAGTTCCGGACAGGAAAAAAATTGCCGCTATAGCGTTTAACAATCAGGCGGAGTTGCGATGGCTTAATTCAATTGTTCATCCTGCGGTAAAGCAGCAAGTCTTGTCGATAATCGCTGAAAAAAAAGGAAAGAATTTAATTTTCGAAGTACCGTTGCTATATGAGGCAGGTTGGGAAAATATGTTTGACAGTATTGTTTCAGTTTGGAGCAGTCCGGCGGTGCAGAGCTGCCGGTTGCGTGAACGGGGAGTTGCCGAATCTGAGATTGTCAAACGAATAGCCAATCAATTGCCAGCGGAAAAGAAATTGGAGAAGGCGGATTGGGCTTTGATAAACAACGGTTCGTTTAAAGAACTGGAAATACAATGCAATCAATTAATTAATAAAATAAAGGGTCATTAATATGGCAGAAAAAGAAAAATCAGAAAAATTTGAAGACGGAAGTGATTCAATGCAGAAGAAACGGCGTGGTCGTCCGCCGAAAGCCGCGGCAGTTGAAGTGCAAACAACTAAACATGCCACTGCTATTAAAGTTCAGCCTGACACAAAAAAAGCTGCGGTTAATCAACCGGAGTCCAGTCAGAAACCAGCGCAGGGTGAAAAGCGCGCAAATGATAAAAAATATACAGACAATCAGGATGATATTCAGCCGGATGTTATCAAACTGAAAGAATGCGACCAGGATAATAATGAGCTTCGCGGTCTGATTTCGGAAGAAATGGAAGCCGCTAAACTGGAAGATGCGGAGGAATCGATTTATCCTGCCGATGAACCACAGGTCGAAAAGCACGAGCATAAAGGTAAATTCAACAATCACAAGAACAAGGGACACAACAACGGTCACCATAACGGAAATAGCGATTCGTCCAAAGACCGCGTAGCTCCAAGTTTCAATATCACAGAATTGCAGGAAAAAGCGATGCCGGAGCTGACCAAAATGGGCGAAGCTCTGGAGATTGAAGGACTTGGCGTCCTGGAAAAATCACGGCTTATTTTTGAAATTCTCAAAGCTAACGCTGAAAAAAGCGGATTGATGTACGGTAGCGGATATTTGGAAGTATTGCCGGATGGTTTTGGATTCCTGCGTTCCGCTGGTTATAGCTATCTGCCTTGCTCGGAAGATATCTATTTGAGTCCGTCGCAAATTAAACGGTTTTCACTGAAAACCGGAGATTTTGTTGCTGGTCAAATTCGTTCTCCAAGGGAAAAAGAACGCTTTTTCGCAATGCTGAAAGTGGAAAGCATTAACCATGATACACCGGAACGCAAAAAAGAAATCATTCCATTTAACAATCTGACACCGTTTTTCCCGACAGAACGTTTGGTGCTGGAAAAAGAACCGGAAAATATTTCCACCCGTATTGTGGATTTGGTTACTCCAATCGGCAAAGGACAGCGCGGACTTATTGTTGCGCAACCGCGTACCGGGAAAACCGTATTGTTGCAGAAAATTGCCAACAGTATTCGCAGAAACAATCCTGAGGTAAAGTTAATCATCCTTCTGATTGACGAACGTCCGGAAGAAGTTACCGACATGCAGCGTTGTGTTGATGCTGAAGTCGTCAGTTCAACTTTCGACGAGCCACCGGAACGCCAT
>JBAYVM010000030.1:0-13479 GCA_041674645.1 Victivallaceae bacterium
AATTTTAATAGAAATATTTATCAGGACAATAATCATGGCAAACAGAAAACAGTTGGGATCAATTTATACCACCTATCCGGCCAAAATTGTTGGCGAATGGACGGGACGGTCATTATTCAAAACATTGGCATCAATATTTATATGTATTATCTGGTCGGGGATTTATTACGTTCTGGTCGGAGTCGTCAATTTTCTTAAAAACAATTTTCTTCCCGGTTCAGTTGAAACAACTGCGTTTGAAATGTTCCAGACGGAACCCAGCAAATGGGTGCTTGGCATCACGATGGTCTTCATCACCATCTGGGTGTTCAGAAGTAAAATTGGAGAAAAACAAAAGCCAGTCAGTACGCGCAATTTACATTAATACAAGGAATTGAATCTATGAACTATTTTTATTTTATGCGTCGATACCACCTTTTCGTCCTGGCGCTGTCAGTAGGTCTGGCAATTGCCGGGTGCAACTCAGCTAAACCTGAGCCTAAAGCTTGGAATCCGGTCAAAAAATCATATCCCGTTTTAAAAGACTATCAGCTCAAGCTTTATCCTGTCGGAAACAAAGAATTTGCAGCCGGACAGAACGCCGATCTCAGCCTGTGCCTGAGAAACTTTGGCAAAAAACAGATTCGCATTGACGAATGGCATATGAATGAGCAAGACAATATCAGAATTTATTACCACCCATGGCAGGATGACCTGTTTACCTTCGAGCCTTCCAAGTGGACAGTTGTCAATCCAGACTTCAAGCAACCAATAAACCATTTTCAGCTGGTGCTGCTGCCCAATAATTCGGTGATAATAACCAAACCGTTACCGTTTGTCAAAACGCTCAAGCCATCAGGCGATGGCAGCGAACGCCGTTTGCTGATGGTCGCGGAATTAACTCTGAAGTCAGTTACTGTCAGAAGCAGCATATTCTCAATTACGGTAAAAGAGCAATCTGCTCAAATGCCGAAGTAATTGGCAGATTGTTTGTTTTAGGTTAAATCGTTTGCAAAATATTAACCAACAATGTAGATTACGGCTTATAAGTAATAGATATTTTTCAATCGATTAATCTCAAAAATGCAGGGAACAATTTTATGAAGTCTGTAAAACTATTCTTTATCACAGTTGCCGCCGCGACAATTCTTTCCGGATGTAAATCAACAGAGGTTGACAGTAAACCTCAAGACAAGCAGACATTGAAAAAAATCGAGCAGAATGAGCAGGCGCAAGTCAAAAAAATAGCAGACGGTTATGCAGCAGACATGCTAAAAGGCCTTAAAGATGAAAATCATGCGCTTTTTGTCAAAAACATGACTCCGGAGATGAAGGAACAGATAACGCCTAAAGTATTTAAAAACATGATTATCCAGTTAAAAGAAAAACTTGGAACTTATCAGTCGGCGGAATATTTAACCGAACTTAATCGCATTTTAGGTAAGGTTTACGTTTGGAAGGCTCTATTCAACAAAAAAATTACCGGCAAAGACAAGAAAGAGATAACCGCGCATAACGAAATGCTCTTCAAGATAATTATCGGTAAGGTTGATAAAGATAAATATGTTGTTTTGGGATTCTACTTTGAATGATGCGTTGAAAATATTTTACGAATGCAAACACTGCACAATTGCAGGAATGAATTGAACGTTTTGAGTCTATAATCAAAAATAATTTTCCTGGAGAATATCGCATGAAGGCTCTGACAGAAAAGCAGAAAAATATCCTCAATTTCATCGAAGATTTTCAAGATAAAGAAGAGATGGCGCCTACCGTCTATGAGATTGCCGAATTTTTTAAAATCAAAACATCCACGGTTTTCGCCCATCTCAAAGCATTGCAGAGAAAAAAACAGCTTGCGCGTAGCGGCAAAGCCCGGAGCATCAGCCTGCAACGTTCCTCGCGCAAATTAAAACACATGTCGTTTGCCTTGCCAATTCCACTGCTCGGACGGATTAATGCCGGTCTGCCAGCGGAGAGTCTTGAATACAAGGAAGGCGATATTCTAGTCAGCGCCAGCCTGATAAACGAAAGCGATGCTGACAAAGTCTTTGCGTTGAAAGTTCACGGCGAAAGCATGCGCGATTTGGGAATTCTTGACGGAGATATCGTTATCGTCAAGCAAGAAGAAAATATCCATGCCGGTGACATCGTCGTCGCTTTAGTGCAGGACGAAACCACGGTAAAAAGTTTTTTTCCGCTCAAAGGAGGGAAAATAGAGCTTCGTCCGGCAAACAAAGAATTTGCATCGCAAATTCATCCGGCGGCAGGCGTTAAAATTCAAGGCAAGGTGATTGCGCTTCAGCGACAATATTGACAAGATAAACTCGCAACGATTTAAAATCTGTACATGAATCACACTTAATCAAGGAGCGACTGATGAAAATTACCCGAACTGGAATATTGGTAATGCTTCTTGGTTTTATCACTGCCAGCCTGCTACTTAGCGGTTGCAGTTCCATCTGTATCGAAAAATGTTCCAGCGAGCAATGGCAGAAAGAAAACACTGAACTCTCATTTAATTATGATGGTCTCAGTAATTTCAGCAGAAATATACTGATTAGCAATTATCTGCTGGATGATCTCAGCCAAAAACCGGATAAAGTCATCTATCTACTTGAACAACTCTTTAAACATTCCGGCGAAACAGGCTATCTCAGAGTGCTGACAGAAGTATGTTTTCACCTTGGCAACAACGAATCAGACGAAGAAAAGAAAGTTGCATTCCATGCCGCCGCCTGTTATTTCAGTTACCAATATTTGACCATTCAGAACGCGGAATCAAAAACCAGCCAGTACAGCCCGGATTTTTTCATCATGGGGCGTTATTATAATTCCGCTTTGAATACCGTCTTTACCTACTTAAGTGAACGCAAATTACTGCTTGACAGCGGATTCAGCCTCCCTGCCATTGCTAACATATCGCTCACCTTTGAAGCACCGCTCTACAAACTGCCATTCCCGGACAAAAAGAATAAAGACATGCTTCTATGCTGCAATTTCCTGGTTAGCGGCATGCAAACCTATACTTATTCCTATGGCTTGGGCGTGCCATTAGTCGTGGTGGAACAAGACCCGGCGGTGATAAAACCATTTAAGCCAATTCATGAAATGGTTTATCCGTCAACAATGTTCATGCGCCTGTCGGAAAAAAGTAAAAAAGGGAAAGTGCCGGCAAAGCTGGAATTTTACGATACATTACAACAGGAGTCAGTCAAAGTTGACGGCAAAAACATACCGCTGGAACTGGATTACTCCACTCCGATAGCCTATTTATTGCGCAAACCGCCGCTGATGAAAGGAATGCGATATATGTTTATTCCCGGCGAGGCGGACAAACTTAACGGCTTGTACTGGCTGACGCCGTTGTCAAAAAATAAAATTCCAGTAGTTCTGGTTCACGGTTTGCTGTCCAACCCGCGTACTTGGGCTCAAATGATTAACACTCTGCTGGGGGACCCGAGAATACGACAGAATTACCAGTTCTGGTTCTTCTCTTACGCCACCGGCAATCCGGTGCTCTATTCCGCCAGTTTACTGAGAAAATCATTGATTGAAGCAAAAACTTGCTTCAAAGATGGCGGAGAAAAATCTTTTGACCGCATGGTGATAATCGCCCACAGCATGGGCGGACTGTTAAGCAAAACTACCATTCAAAACAGCGGCAATTATTTAGTTGAAAAAATTGCCAACAAAAACCGTTCTGAAATTGACAAAAAGTTAACTCCAGAACAAAAGCAGTTTCTGAATGAAGTTCTTGTATTTGAAAAATTGCCTTTCGTGCAACGGATTATCTTTCTGGCGGTTCCGCATCGAGGTTCTGATATTGCAGTATGGACAATGATACGTTGGGTGTCAGCAAAAATTATTATGCCTTCTTTCCTTACCGACAAGATTAGACAATTGTCAAATAAATTATTGATTGACACGCACTTAAAGACGAATAACGAACCGGTATATATTGCCACTGGACTCGACAATCTGGCTCCGGATAATAAAGTTCTTCAAGCATTATCTGAGATAAAAATGGCATCTGACGTGCCGTATCACACCATTTGCGGCAACCAGGAGGAATCAGGAGTTCCCGGCGGAACCGATGGCGTAGTTCCTTACAGTAGCTCGCATCTGAATGACGCACGCAGTGAGACCGTAGTCAAATCCGGTCACAGCGTCCAGGAAAATGCGATGGCGATTGAAGAAGTAAGAAGATTATTGTTGTTACACCTGAAAGAAAATGGGTTGCTGAAAGACTGAAGGAAATGATTTCTATGAAAAAAATTATGTTCAAAGTCTGGATTACCATACTCATAATCGCCAGCTTACTGGCCGGACTTTGGTGTGTGCTGGCAATCTATTACCGCTCGCCTTTCACACCGGGACTTTGTGCAGGATTATACGCCGTTATATTTTTAACCGCCATCAGCTTGACATTCATCCGGAAATTCCGTATTATTGCCACGGCGTCCACCGTTTTTATGTTGCTTGCAGTTCTAACCTGGTGGCTTACTATCTCCGCTACAAATGATCAGGACTGGCAATTGCCATGGGCCAAAATGCCCTATGCCGAAATTAACGGACAGTTTTTAACGATTCATAACATTCGGGATTTTCACTACCGTTCTGAAAATGACTACGAAGTACGTTACTGCTCAGAAATGTATAATCTGGACAAATTAAATACCGTCAATCTGGCGCTTTCATACTGGGATGGCAACAAGGCAGTGGCGCACACAATGCTGGATTTCGGTTTCAGCGACGGAAAGTGGCTGGTAATTTCATCTGAAACGCGATTAAAAAATGGACAAACCCAAGGTGCGCTGGCCGGTCTGTTCAAGCAATATCAGGCTTTGTATGTTTTCGGTACTGAACGTGATTTACTGATGTTGAGAACTAATTTTCGCGGTGAGGACGTTTATGTTTATCCAACCATAACCACACCGGCGGAAGCGCGAATTCTATTGCTGGATTTAGTAAAAAGAGCTAACCAGCTGTTTGCACATCCGGAATTTTATAATACAATCTCCAGTAATTGCAGCACTTCGCTGGTGCCAAGTCTGCGCAAAATCCGACCGCCGCGCGGCTGGGATATCAGAATTTTACTCAACGGACTGGCGGGCAAAATGGCTTTTGAAAACGGCTGGCTGAAACACGCCCCGGACATTTCATTTGAGGAATATAAAGCTAAATATGCAGTCACTGAAAAAATGAAGAAGTGCACTGTTCCTGAGAGTTATTCCCAAACGCTCCATGCCGCCAGCGAAAAATAAACTGACTCGCTATGCTTTTCTGCGGTTGTAATGCTTCAGAATAAAATCAACAATTGGTTGCGGGTTTTCCAGGCAATGCGGATGATGTGCACAGTCAGGCTTGTGAATGACTTCAATCGTGCCGCCAAGTTTTTTATACCGTTCTTCAAGAATCACAGTATTTTCCTGAAGCGGAACAACTTCGTCAATATCTCCAACTACATGAATCAGCGGAATCCCGGCAACCGCCAGCGGCTCAAGATTATCAATCGGGTTGCCGCCATAATTCATGGCTTCATCCTCAGACAGCCCGTACACATTCAGAACAGTGTTCCAGCATTCTTCACTGCCGGGGCCAGCGCCTTTACCACCCGGCCAGCTTTTGAAATCACAAACTGGAGCATCCGCATAGATACACGCAACTTTATCCGGGTTTTTCACCGCCCAGCCATAAACCGGTAATCCGCCACGGCTGTAACCTTCAAGTACCGGACGTTTTGGCAAACCATATTCTGTCGTAAGAAAGTTGTAGAACCGGTCGTAACGGCGCATGGCTTCCGGAGCCCCGTACAATTCGGCCACATCGGTATAAGCCAAATGCCAGCCAAGCTTCAACATTGCCAGATCCAGATACGGAAACGCACCAAAAAAGCGCGCACGCCAAATCCACGGCACTCCTTCTGAGGTCTTCTCCGGGCGAACCACGATACAGGCCACGCCTTCCAGTTCGAAATCAAAACGGTCATAGCCGTTCCAGTCAGATTTTATTCCCGGAAAACAAATTTTATCAGCATTAGGACTATTCATTATGCCATCAATATTAAAGGTTAATATTTAATTTTTCAATTACCGTGGCAACGCCAACACCGGCAATCCGCACAGTTTTCCGTCTGGAACTGTCGCCGGAAGAAATCGAAACTGCCGACTTGGCCAGATTGAGTTTTTTGGCTAGAAATTTGCACAATTCGGCATTGGCTTCTCCATCTACCGGCGGAGCGGCGAGAGAAATTTTCAACGCTCCGGCATGCAATCCGACAATGGAAGTTTTTGAAGCTCGCGGCTGAATCCAGCATTTTAAACTGCAACCGGTATCAGATTCGCTGATTACCGGCACAAGTTCCTGCATATTCATGGCAACTCCTGAACATCATTCCGCTGAAGCCGGCGTTGGTAAAACATCGCCAGCAATATTCAGTTCGTCAGCAGAAATATCCACTCCGCGCGGGGCGTCGTCGGTTAAAGGCGGCATTCCAAGCAATACTCTAATTTCTTCAATCGAAAGAGTCTCTTTCTCAAGTAGAGCTTGAGCCAGCGCTTCCAGATTGGAACGTTGCTCTTGAAGTATTTTTTTAGCCCGGTCATGAGCTTCAAATACCAGCCGCTTGACTTCACTGTCAATATCATTCGCAGTTTCCTGGCTGTAACTTTGAGAAGGCGGCGCATCCATCCGGACATGCATCTGCTCATGATGGTCGCCGTAACGAATTGGTCCAATTTTATCATTCATCCCGAATGTGCAGACCATCATTCTGGCAATTCGCGTAGCGCGTTCAATATCTGATGCCGCTCCGGTGGTAATATCGTCAAAAACAAGTTCTTCAGCGACCCGGCCGCCCATGGCAAATGCCAGTTCATCCAGCAATTCTTTGCGACTCTGCGTATAAGAATCATTCAGCGGCATTGTAAACGTCGCGCCGAGGTAAGCCCGTCCGCGAGGAATAATAGTAACTTTATGTACCGGAGTATTTTCGCCGCAATCAATTCCAACCAGCGCATGACCGGCTTCATGATATGCAGTCAACTTACGTTCCTTCTCATTAATTTTCCGGCTCTTGCGCTCCCTGCCCCAACGTACTTTATCTCTGGCTTCTTCCATGTCCGCCAGCGAAACCGCTTCACGTCCGGATCTGGCAGCCAGCAATGCAGCTTCGTTGCAAAGATTGGCTAAATCAGCTCCGCTTAAACCGGGAGTGCTTTTGGCAATAACATCCAAATCAACACCCTCTTCCATCTTTATTCCTTTGACGTGGACATCAAGAATTTTTCTGCGGCCGGCAATATCCGGCAAGTCAAGCACAATCTGCCGGTCAAACCGTCCGGGACGCAGCAATGCCGGGTCCAAAACATCCGGACGATTAGTCGCCGCCAGAACGATTACTCCGGAACGGCTTTCCAAACCATCCATTTCGACCAGCATGGCATTAAGCGTCTGCTCACGTTCGTCATGTCCGCCGCCCATTCCGGAAAAGCGTGAACGTCCAACGGCATCAATTTCATCGATAAAGATTACGCATGGAGTATTTTTGCGGGCATGTTCAAACATATCTCTTACCCGGCTGGCGCCGACGCCGACAAACATTTCGACAAAGTCAGAACCGCTGATGGAAAAGAACGGCACATTCGCTTCACATGCAACCGCTTTGGCAAGAAGAGTTTTGCCGGTTCCAGGCGACCCCATCAACAATACACCTTTAGGAATTTTACCGCCAATGAGTCTGAATTTCAGCGGATCTTTGAGAAAATCAATAATTTCTTTTACTTCCTCTTTCGCTTCATCAGCTCCGGCAATATCATCAAAAGTAATATTTAAATCACCCGGCAGAATCATTTTCGCCCGGCTTTTTCCAAACTGCATAGCGCCGCGTCCGGCCATTTTTATTTGCCGGGAGAACAGGAAATAGATAAGTCCGACGATTAACAGCACCGGCAGAATTGTTGCCAGCAGACTCCACCAGTTATCGCGCGGATCAACGGTCAACTGGCTGACTTTTTTAAGCATCCGGTCCAAATCTTCCGAATAAATCACCCGGGTTTTATATAAACCCGTTTCGGTTGCTTTCAGGTCAGCAGTTTTAAGCCCCGCCAATTCTTCAGGCGACCTGGAATATTTTCCTTCAATATTCAAAATCCGGTCAGATTCCGAGGTTACCGTGGCAGTCAGAATTTTTCCGGCGAGCAAATACTGTTCAAACTTGGTCTGATCCCATTTTTTCACAGAACTGTTCGTGTTGAATTTGAATACTATCAACAATCCCATAGCAATAAAAATTGCAAACCACACAAATGCGGCTTTAGACGTTTTGGGCGGTAAATCTCCGCCAGTGCCCGCCTGCCGGTTCTTACTATTATTGTTTTCCGGCGTTTTCTGGTCCTTATTGTTATCAGTATCCATCAGATATAAATCGCTCCTGTTTGTTTTTACAGTGTTAGAGAATAAAAGGATATAATAGACTTGAGGTAAGTTGATATTGCAAGCGTTATTTAGAATAGAGTTGGCAGGATAACTGCGGCTTCTGGACTTCTACGCAAAGCAAGAACAATCAAAAATACCATAAGCACAATAATCGCAACTCCTAAAAGAACAACCAGTCCCAACAAAATTTTTTGGCTCATGCCGGACCTTTTGGAATCATTCTTCTGGAAAGGATTCAAATTATTCAAGTTCCTGACCGTTGCCAGCCCAACTTCCGTGCTGTCCAAATCAATCCCGGTATGGGTTCTGGTCACAGATGTGGTAGTGCCGTCATCACAATCATAAAGTATTTCAACTCCACCCAATTGCAGAATATCAGAATTTTTCAATTCCTGTTCAGTAATCGGAACATTGTTGACTCTTGTGCCGTTGGTGCTTTGATTATCCCGTAAAATATATGTTCTTTCAGTGCGGACAAAATCGCAATGATGTGAACTCATCGTGGGGTCTTTAATGCAAATATCCTGGTCCTCAGTACGACCAGCGGTCATTACATCTTTTGTCAGTTCAAAACTTTTCCCGCGGAGTTTTTCCGAAAGGATTATTAGTTTTGGATTGCCTGCCATTTGTCCTGCTGTCCTTTTTTTCGGATTAATTAAATCTATAATCCGCGATTTTATCTTAAAGTTCCACTAAATATCCTGCGTTTGTAACGAAATATAATGCTAAAAAGTGAACTTGCAAAAAAAAAAGACTAATTATTGCAAACTCTACTTAAAGTTATTAGATTCAGTTGCGATATAAGCCAAATTACGGTCATATTCATCGCGGTCAAGACCATAACCGAAGACATAAACATCAGGAATCTCAAATCCGTGCCAGTCTGCTTCAAGCGCCGGACCGCCAACCGTCTGTTTTTTCAACAAAACACAAGTTTTGACAGACAAACAATTCTGACTTCGCATCAATTCAACAATTTTGCCGAGGGTCAATCCTGAATCAAGAATATCATCGACAATCAGCACATTTTTCCCGGCAACCGGCAACTTAGGCAGGCTGCGGAATTTTATCTCACCGGAACTGGCGGAACCGGAATATGAACTGGCGGCGATAACATCCAACTGTAATGGTATTTTTATTTCTCTGACCAGGTCTGCGGCAAAAAGCAACGCTCCATTGCAGACGGCAATAACCATCAACGGCTGTCCGCGATAGAAATCAGCTATCTGCCGCCCGAGTTCACCGACTTTACCGCAGATTTGTTCACTGGAAATAATTTGCCTAGGCATGTCTGCAACTCATTATTTTTTAATGTCAACTGGTTTGGTTTCCGCAGGCTTGTCCAAGGTTTTCTTCAATTGAATAAGCTCCTCCCGAAGCGCTTCGGCAAGTTTTTTCGCAGACTGAGACATCGCCATGGCAAATGCTGCCGCATTTTCATCCTTGACCTGCGATCTGAAAACGATGGAATTTTTTACCAGCAGTATTTCACTGCCCATTACGGAACGTCTTATTTCGTAGTTAACCCCCAAAGCCGCAGTTTTATCTTTCAAATCCAGGCTGAACATATACAGCGTACCGCTGATGCTAAATTCAGTTTTCTTGTCCAAGCTTGATGCTTCATGGCTGAAAGCCGCTTCCAGATAACGCGTGATAAGAAATTCCGGCGGCTGAATCCATTTATTATACTCGTCAACTAATACCTGACATTCTGCATCCCGGTACACCATTTTATATTTTGCCGACTCCATCGCTTTAAATAAAGCAATACGCACAGAAATATCCGATGGCAAAGTAATTTTCGGTGATTGCAAATCATAATATTTAACTTCCTTGTAGGGTTCCTGCGGAAATAAACATCCACTCAGCGACACAACCATTGTCAAAGCGACAGTCAATATTAATGCAATATGTTTGGGGGGCATAAAATATCTCTCCTCTAATTTTTATTTTCAACTTTAAGCGGCGGTATTTTTAACACCTGCCCCGGTTTCAAACTTAATTCCGAATTTAATACATCACGATTCAAGTCTAAAATATTTTTATGATATTTTGCTGTTCCGTAGAACCGGCGCGATATTTTCGTTAATGTATCACCCTTTTCCACTGTGTAAAATTTTATTGCATCAATTCCTGACGGCTTAATCTCATTTGAGATGAAACCCGGAACATTTTCCTGCAGACGCGCTGCAACAACCGGTTTATTCTCAGCCGGCGGAAACGGCTCTGGTTGTTTCCTGACGACAGTGTCAACTTTCGTCATTGCTTCCAGTTCTTTCGCTGTTATCGGAGCCGTTATGCCTGGAACTTTTTGTCCGATTATTGGTTCCGCTTCAACAGTTTTTTCCACCTTTACTGCTTCCGCATGAGCTTTTTTTGCCAACTCCGCTCCGGCCTCCGCAATTTTAATCTTAAGCTGCTCTTCCACGGCAAGCTCAGCTTTCAGTTTCTCTTCCAGAATATTTTTATCTTTGACTGCCGCCTCATATTTTTTATAAAACGCCTGCAATTCTTCCTGTAATTTACGTTTCTTTTCCGTTGTCAGCGCCAATTCTGTCTCGACTTTTACTTTTTCCTGCTGCAAGTCTGTCACTTTTTTATTCTGCTGACTTATGTGCTGCTTGTACGAATTAATATATCCCAGCAGATTCTGTTTTTCCGCCAATATTTTTTTCTGCTCTTTTTCTGCCACGGCAAGTGAATTTTGAAGCGCAGCCACATCCTCGGGATCATTATATTCCAGCCGGGTTTTAAAATAATACTTTTTCTTCGCCGTCTCCAGCCACTGCTTAACGTTAGCCGCATCCTGTGAACGCGGATCCAGTTCCAGAAAACACTGGTAATGGTAAACTGCCATCAACGGCTGTCCCATATTTTCATCGTATAAAGATGCCAGCTCAAGATGCGCCCGGGCAGAATCCGGCTTTACTTTCAAATATTTATTAAAAAATACCACCGCATTCTGATAGTCGCCATTTTTACGGAACTTCTGTGCGTTAATAAAAAACGGATGAGCAGATTCCTTACCCTCATACAAACCGCAGGACACGCCGCCCAACAACATCCCGGCAAGCATAACCGTCATCAAAAAATATTTTAACAACTTCATTCTCCAATCCTGTTTTCTGCTGTCGTCATCGCTTCATACATCAACAACGCGGCTCCGGCAACCGCCGCCGTTTCCACCCGCATAATATAAGGCCCGATATTAAGTCCGGAAATTCCAGCATTGCGCATTTCCGCCTCCTCTTCAGCGGTAAAACCGCCTTCCGGACCAACCAGCCATGCCAACTCCTTAAATTGAATTTTTCCCGCCGGTCTATTTTCAGAACACACCGCGCCGAAAAAACCGGTTATGCCGGAAGCCTTCAACGCCGCAATCGCCTCCGTAAACCGTACCGGATTTGTAATTTCCGGCAAAAATGGATTGCGCGCCTGCTTGCAACCTTCCTGAAGCAACGCCAGCCAGCGGTCATTCACTTTCTCCGGAGTGGCGACGGAACGTTCTGTCAACATCGGAACGATTGTTTTAATGCCAATCTCGGCGGCCTGTTTCAATAACTGGTCCATTTTCTGTTTACGGGGAATTGCCACATACAAGTGAATTCCAACCGGCGGTGCAGGCAGGACTTTCCGGTTCTCCACAACAATCCGCCGTCCGTCAGCGACGACCGCTTCCGCAAGCATGCCTCTGCCGTCCAGCAATTTCAGTTTTTCTCCGGCAACCGCCCGCAAAGTCTTGAAAAGATGTTTAAAGTCCAACTCTTCCAGCTCTACCGCCGTTCCCGGCTCACCAATTTGTTTACAATAAAAACTATGCATTATCTTCCTTGTGCTTCATTACTAAAATATCATAACCATCCCCGCAAGGCAAAGCTTTTTGCTAAAATTAAAGTTTTTATCTCCAAAACAATTAATTATTTTTTTGCAAATCCACATGCTTTTTCTGATTTAAAGGTTATAATAATCAAGTTTTGTAAATCGTGTTACATGGATGTTTTGAATTTATGGCAGTAACGTTAAAAGATATCGCAGAGCGAGCTGGCGTTTCCCGGGCAGCAGTATCACTGGCGCTCAATAACAGCGAAACCCGACATGTCAGTTCCGACAAAAAAATCCGGATACTGCATGCCGTTAAAGAGCTGGGTTACCGTCCTAATTATTCCGCCCGCCGCCTTCGCGGTGGATCCACCCGGACCGTTGGCATTATCGGCGGTCTGTTCGGCGTGCCTGTTCACGCGGCGATTACCGACGCGATTATGCATCAGCTTTGGAAATGCGGCTATCAAGTTCTGCTGGGTGACGTGCAGCATTATCCGGGTCAGTCGAAAGATATAGTCGGCGAATTTGAATCCAGAGGTGTTGACGCCTTTGTCATCACCAGCGGAATCTCCGAAGAAAGAAAAGTCGAAATTCCGGTTCCGTTTATCGGAGTCACCCATAATCAAACAACTTACGACATTGCGACGGACATGGCATACGGCGGTTATATCGCCGGGCGACATCTAATTAAGCACGGTCACAAAAAAATCGCCTACATTACGTCAAAAATGAACTCCTGTTGCGGACGGCTGACCGGCTTGCAAAAAGCGTTGGAAGAAGCCGGACTGACGCTCTCCAACGATTTTATCATAGAGAATACCGTTGCAGATTCTATCAAAGCCGTTCTCGCTCTCGTAAAAGGAAAAGGCGTTACCGCGTTTTTCTGCATGAATGATTTTATCGCCGGAAGACTAATCTTTATTTTGAAACAATCCGGCTTCAATATTCCCGGCGATATCGCGGTGATTGGTTTCGACGGCCTGCCGTTTGCCCAGTTCACCAGCCCGTCGCTGACGACGGTTGTGCAACCGGTGCGGAAACTGGCTGAACAAACCGTGGCCTTGCTGTTGCGAAAAATTAACGGTGACGAAAATCCGCAAACTGAAAGTCCGCTCTTAATCAAACCAGTGCTGCGACTTGGCAACAGTTGCGGTTGCGAAGAACAATCTCTGAATTCAATATATCCCGAGTGGGAGATGTCCACTCTTGATTACACATATCAAAATATAAATGAGGAAC
>JBAYVM010000031.1:0-13321 GCA_041674645.1 Victivallaceae bacterium
GCCCTCTGTGTTAAAATCAAAGGCGGACTTCAGGCCGTTGTCAGAGAACTTCCCAAAGTTCGAATTCCATAGGAACGGCGCATACGCTCTGAGCCTGCCAACATTGTGAGGCTGCGAATCGGATTCTGATTTGGTCGTTCATAGTGGGGCCAAACGCTCAAGCTGAGGGGCGCGGCGGAGCCGCGTTGCCTCCGCGCGAGCCCAGTAGAAGAGCCCCTGCGAACATTGCGATGGTAGAGATTCCGACGAGCCAGAGTAAGCCTACCCAATCGTGGTTTATATCTTGGCTAACCTTAACGACAGCGTGGTCGAGAGGAAGGCCGGATGCTTGAACTTGTCTCATGAATCTGGCATCCCGCGCGACCGCCATCTCACTGCTTGAAAGAACGATAAGAGCATTGAATCCGAACCCGGCGATTACCAGAATGTAAGCGATTACTCTCATCTTGTTCCCCAACATTATATAGGCGTCCAATCGCAAAACTCGGACATTGTGTCCGAGGCAATCTATCGCCCCTCAATTATGTAGTAATATATATTTGTCGGAAAATTTTGCAAGACGCTGCCAATTTTTACTCTACATCTTGTTTTTATGCAAAGCATTATAACTCAGCTGACTCTCAAGGGCCGGGGTGGAGGATGGATTAAAATCCGACAATGCAACGTAATGCCACTGCGGAGAGTGGCGTTCCCAGGTATTTGCAACGAGTTCCATAGGAACGGCGTATATTCTCCAGGTTATGCCAATCTTTTTAGTTCGCGTGTGTCCAGGCATCGGGAAAACCGGGAAAGTTCTAAAGTGCGGGAGTTCTAAAGTACATCAAGCTTCCAGCTTGCGATTCTTCTCAAACTGGAAGCTTGCGGTACAATATAAGTTTATTTAGCTCTGTGTTAAAATCAGAGGCGGACTTCGCCGTTGACCAGAACTTTTTCGGGTTTGAACTGATCATTCAGAATAACGATATCGGCGTAGTAGCCGGGTTCAATTCTGCCGAGTTTTTCCAGTCCGAGCGCTTGCGCCTGATTCCAGGAAGTGGTTTTAATCAGTTCGCTGAGCTTGATTCCGGTTATGTTATAAACGTTTTTCAGCGCATCACAAAGCTGGAGCGTGCTTCCGGCGAGTGCGCCGTTGGATTTCAATCTGGCCGCGCCGTCTTTGACAATTACCGGCAGACCGCCGAGTTCATAATCTCCGTCGGGCATTCCGGCGGCGCACATTGCGTCAGTAATGAGCTGAATTCTTTCCGTGCTTTTGAGCTTGAATACCAGGTTAATCATATCTGGACAGATATGCAGCGTATCGCAGATAAATTCGATGAAGACTTCATTATGCATTAATCCGGCGCCGACCAGGCCAATATCGCGGTGATGGAGCGGAGTCATCTGATTGCAGAAATGACTGAGGTTTTTCAGTCCGCGTTTATTTCCTTCAAGAAATTCACTGTGTTTGGCAGCGCTGTGAACGCAGGACGGCGTAATGCCTTCCGCGAGCAAGTCCGCGGCGAATTGCGCTCCGCCGACGACTTCCACCGCGTATGAAACTTTTGCGACCTTGAAAATACTGTTCAGGCGTTTGACTTCGGCAATATCCGGCAGGCGGACGAATGCGGGATTCTGCGCGCCCAGACAAGCCGGATTGATGTACGGTCCTTCGAGGTGAACGCCGGGCAGTTTGCAACCTTTTTTGCCGGACTTAACGTAGTTGGCGGCAGTTTGCAAAGCGGCAGCCAGAGCATCTTCCGGCAATGTAAGCGTTGTCGGTAGCAGACTGGTAACGCCTTCCTTCAGCTTATCAATCGCGATGGTGTCAATCGCTTCCTGTTTAGCGTCAGTAAAATCGTAACCGGAGCGGCCGTGACAATGAATGTCAATAAAGCCCGGAGCCACCATTTTCCCGGCGGCGTCAATAACCTTTCCAGCTTCCGGAATCGAATCATTTCCGATATATATTTTCTTGATGAATTTGCCTTCAATCAGCACGGCGGCATTTTTAATGTCGCAATCCGGCGAAACAATATGACAGTTTTTCAGTAAAGTACTCATGGCAACATTCTCCGTTTTAGATTATTTTAAGCTGGGCAGGCTGGCGGCAACAACTGCCTGACCATGCCGTTTAAATTTTTCATCAGGCGTTCTGAACGTGATAGTTGCGGCCAGTTCCGGAAATTCGGCTTTGAGCACATCTTCAGCGACTTTCAGAATAATATCGCCGCCTTTGCCGGAAGTCACGCGTCCGAGAATCAGCAGATTTTTAATATCATAGAAATCGGCATAATGAGCAATGGCATAGCCGAAACAAACGCCGATAGTGCGATAAATTTTTGCCGCGCGTTCATCATCTGCCGCCATCAATTCCTGAACTTTCACCAGGCGTTCCGGGAATGGCATTTTTTCCGAAAAATTCAGTCCGGCAACTGGAGCCAGACGCGCCACCGCCTGCTGGGAAAAATATTGCACGCCGCAACCGATGTCGCCGGACCATTCGTCCGCCGGAGCGTCATCGCGGTAATCAATCGGCGCGAAAGCCAGTTCGTTGAGCCAGTCAGTGATATTGCCTTCAAGATTGACATAGCCGACCGCCTGACTGGTTCCCATGGACAGCCCGAGCACGCCATTGGATTCCATGGACATTGCTCCGGCCAGCGCGGTAACATCGCCGTCATTGGCAACGATTAACGGCACATTATATTCTTTCTGAATGTCATCAAAAATATTGACCACATGTTTTTTGAAATCTTCCTCGCTGATACCGCGGAAAAGCGAAGCTATGCGCGGTTGATTGTTGACATAAACTCCGGCAGCGCTGCCGCCGATAGCATCAACCCGCGGCATTTTTTCCGCCGCGCGGCGCAAGGAATCACGAATTCCCTGCTTATGATATTCCGGATCTTTCTGAAAATACGGATCCCATTCCACTTCTTCGGTGTGCACAACTTCACCATCAACCATTGCCGAACATTTCCGATCGGAACCGCCGAGGTCGAAGCCGATGCGACAGCCGTCCATATTGCCGCCGAGCTTAATCTGAATTTCATGGCTTTCCGGTGCGTTCTCGAGCGAACACGCCACTACTTCGAACGGATGCCCGTAAATTTTCATTCCCATAATATTATAGTCGAACTCTCTGGCGCCGCCCTTGCAGTAAATTTTGCGAATGTCATCGGCCAGAGCGGCACAACCGGCAATGGTAACTTTGTAGCCGCCTTTCATCCACAACATGAATTTAATCAGGCGTTCAACGTACTTGATGTTCAGCGCGATATATTCGCTTTCGTGCGGGAAAATCGCGGTTTTATAGGTGGACACGGTGCCGTTGCTGCGGTTCAAAGCGACAACGATTTCGACGGCGCGTCCGGAAGCGGCAACTTGAGCGCGATAATTTTTGTTCCACAATACTGCCGGAACAAATTCCGGATCGAGTTCAGGCCGCACTTTCGGGTCTGTGTTAATTTTCATGTTTAAGGTTCCTATTTACAATTCAATTATTTAAGTTTTCTGTCATCTACTGACCACGGAACTTTATATATTATAATGCGGATTCACAAAATTCCCAATGTCCGCGAAAACATTTACGCATTTTTTCTCCAATCGAGTGTTGCATAAACAATTAACAGCACTAAAATATAGAGCGTAACCGATTACGCTAATATTAACATATTGATGGTTAAATGACTAAACGCAAGCTGACAATCAAGGATTTTGCGAAGCAGTTGGGGGTATCCACCGCCACGGTTTCACGCGCTTTCAGCGAAAAAGGCCGGATCAGCGACAAAACCCGTCAGGAAATTATTGCCAAAGCGCAGGAATTAGGTTACCGGGCAAATATTCACGCCCGCAGTTTAACTTCCAGAAACAGTAATGTTATCGCGTTATTTTTTCCTGCCATCGGGCACGAGGAGCCGGACTATTTCATCACGGAAATCTTGCTTGGCATCAATCAAACGCTGAGAAAAAGCCGTAAGACACTGCAAATACATCCTTTTCCGTTAGACGCGTCCGCAGAGGAACTGGAACTGTACGCCGAATACATTTTGAATGACAGCTTTGAAGGCATAATTATTGTCGCCGGCGCCAAAGGCTCAAACCATCTGGTAAATACCGCCAAAGCCGGCGGCGTTCCCTATGCCATTATCGGGCACATGAGCGGCATCAACGAAAATTCGGTGCTGTTCAATAATGAATACGGAGCGTTTCTGGCGGGAAAATATTTCAAAGACACTGGGCGCAAACATCCGGCGTATGTCGGCGGTCATTTGGACAAGCGGAAAAAAACTGGATTTCAGGATGGTTTCGGCGCTGAACCCGGAACGATAGTATTTGCCGAAGGCGGCAACAGTTTCCGTCACGGAGGAATGGCGCTGGATAATTTGCAAAAGACCAATCCGGAAGTTGACTGTGTGCTCTGCGCGAATGATGTTCTGGCTATCGGCTTTATCAAGGCAGCCATAACAAAAAACATCAGAGTTCCGCAGGATATAGCAGTCATCGGGTTTGACGACATCAGACCAGCACGCTATTTTAATCCCGCGCTGTCATCAATATCTTTGAAATTATTTGAACTGGGTGAATGCGCCGTAAAAATATTATTGCAAGCCATTGCAGAAGAACAGCCGGTTAATTCAGAAACTATAGAATGTGATTTGATTCTCCGGCAATCTTCATAAAAATAAAAAGGTATTAAGTTTCATGAAAAAAGTAAAGTTAATAATCGCTGGAGCAGGTTCGCGCGGAGCAGGTTATGCGGAATTTGCCAAGGCCTGCCCTGACCGTCTTGAGATTGTAGGCGTAGCAGAACCAAGAGATTTTTACCGCAAGCAGCTGGCCGAAAAATTTAATATCCCGGCCAAAAATGTTTATACTGACTGGCGGGAACTGGCAAAACGGAAAAAATTCGCGGACGGCGTAATCATCGCGACTCAGGATAACATGCATACCGAACCGGCGGTGAAATTTGCCAAAAAAGGTTATCACGTTATGCTGGAAAAACCGATGGCGCCAACTGCCGCGGAATGCAAAAAAATTATTGCCGCAGTACAAAAAAGCGGCAACCTTTTTGCCGTGTGCCATGTCCTGCGTTACACCAATTACACTCAAAAACTCAAACAGCTTTTGGACTCCGGCGTTATCGGCGACATTGTCAGCATGCAACATCTCGAAGAAGTCGGCTGGTGGCATCAGGCGCATTCATTTGTGCGCGGCAACTGGCGCAATGAGAAAGAATCTTCATTCATGCTGCTGGCAAAATCCTGCCACGACATTGACTGGATTAGTTATATCATGGGCAAAAAATGCCAGGTCGTGTCTTCATTCGGCTCCCTGAAACATTTCCGCAAGGAAGAACAGCCGAAAGGCGCCGCGTCGCGATGCCTTGATTGCGGTTGCGAAGCTGAATGCCCGTATTCGGCGATAAAAATCTACATCAAAGATCGTTTCGATAAAGGTCAACTAACCTGGCCGGTGAATGTGCTGACCCCGGAAGTAACGAAAGAAAATATATTAACGGCATTACGCGAAGGTCCTTACGGGCGTTGTGTTTATGAATGCGACAATGACGTAGTGGACAATCAAGTGGTAAACATGCTGTTTGAAGGCGGTCGCACGGTCACATTTACGATGACCGCGTTTGGTCAGGGCGGCAGAAAGACCAGGATTTTCGGCACGAAAGGCGAGATTACCGGCGACAGTTCTGAAATCAGTATTTTCAATTTTCTGACACAGGAAACCGAAGTAATTGACACGAAATCCGCAGACAATTCAATTCTGGGCGGACACGGCGGCGGCGACGGCGGACTGATGGAAAGTTTCGTTTCCGCGCTGGCAGCCGATGACCAGTCGAAAATACTCTCCGGTCCGGAAGCAACCCTCGAAAGCCATCTGATGGTGTTCGCCGCAGAAAAATCCCGCAAAGAAGGTAAAACAATCAAATTATAATAAATTGCAGCAAAACAGACGCAATTTAAAAAAAGGAGTTTTCAAGAAAATGAAACCGACATTGTTAGTGCTGGCGGCCGGAATGGGCAGCCGCTACGGCGGACTCAAGCAACTTGACCAGGTTGGCCCGTCAGGCGAAACTATCATTGATTATTCAATTTACGACGCCATCCGCGCCGGATTCGGCAAAGTAGTTTTTATCATCCGCCGGGACATCGAAGCCGCATTCAAACAGACTGTCGGCAAACGTTACGAAGGACTGATTGACGTTGACTACGCCTACCAGCAACTGGACGATCTTCCGACCGGGTTCAGCGTTCCCGCCGGACGCGAAAAGCCCTGGGGAACCGGCCACGCGGTGCGCAGCGCCAGAAACGTGGTTAAAGAACCGTTCGCGGTAATTAACGCCGATGACTTTTACGGCCGCCACGGCTACAAAGTCCTGGCGGACTATCTGACCAACGCCAAAGACGGAGCGAAAGCCGATTATTCCATGTGCGGATTCATTATGCGCAACACTTTATCCGACAACGGAACCGTGTCACGCGGGGTTTGCGAACTGGATGCTGACGGCAATCTGACGCAAGTAGTCGAACACACCAAGCTGGAACGGAACGGCGACGCCGCCAAAAGTTATCTTGAAAATGGCGATATTGTCGATTTTACTGCCGATGAAATTGTTTCCATGAATATGTGGGGCTTTACGCCGTCGCTATTTGATCATATTGAACGACTGTTTGTCGATTTTCTAAAAAACCGCGGCGGCGAGCTGAAATCAGAATTTTTTATTCCGTTGGTCGCGGACACGCTGATTAAAGAGAATAAAGCTCAAGTCAAAGTAATGAAATCGACGGACGCCTGGTTCGGCATTACCTATCGTGAAGACAAACCAATCGTCGTAAACAGTATTCAAGCCCTGGTAAAAAAAGGGGCGTATCCGGAAAAACTTTTTGCTTAAACAATGGAGTCTAAGCTGATGAAACATGATTTGAGAACAATAACTCAGTATTTTGCGGTGTACGGCGATTTCGTATCCGCCGCGCCGTATGGCTCAGGCCATATCAATGACACCTACCGGGTCGTCATGAATCAGGGCGGAACCGAAGTTCACTATATTTTCCAACGCATCAACCACAATATTTTTAAAAATCCGCAGGGGTTGATGGACAATATCGAACGAGTAACGACCCATATTTTCAACAAAATCAAAACTCAGCAACCGGACGCTACCCGGCGCAGCCTGTTCCTGATAAAAACTCCCGCCGGAAAGCCGTACGCTCAGGATGCGGAAGGCAATTACTGGCGAGTATACATCTTCATCGAACAAGCCTTGACTTACGATGTTATTGAAAATTCCAATCAGGCATTTCAGGCCGCCAAAGCATTCGGAGAATTCCAGAAAGACCTGGTAAATCTGCCCGGTGACAGACTGATTGAAACCATTCCCGACTTTCACAACACGCCGAAACGAATTGAAAATCTGGAGAAAGCTATTGCCGAAGATGTCGCCGGACGCGTGAAAGAAGTCGCGGCGGAAATTGATTTCGTGATGCAACGCAAAGATGCGGCGTCATTATTGCTCAGCCTCAACCAGCAGGGAGCGATTCCGGAACGCATTACGCATAACGACACCAAGCTGAACAACGTGATGCTTGACCTTGCCACCGGCGAAGGCGTCTGCGTTATCGACCTTGACACTATCATGCCCGGACTGGTTCATTACGACTTCGGCGACATGGTCAGAACCAGCACCAGCCCGGCGGCGGAAGATGAAAAAGATTTATCAAAAGTACGCATGCAATTCGATATGTTTGAAGCGTTACTGCGCGGTTATTTGAGTTCTGCCGGAGATTTTCTCAATCCGGTTGAACGCGAACATCTGCCGTTCGCCGGAAAATTGATTACAATGGAAATCGGCGTCAGATTTTTGACGGATTACATTCAGGGCGATATTTATTTCAAAACTCATCGTCCCGGACATAATCTTGACCGTTGCCGCACCCAGTTCAAGCTGGTTGAATCAATAGAACAGCAAATGCCAGCCATGATGGCGTTGCTTAAAAATATAAAATAAAACACCTTAATACAAAGGATTTTCGTTATGAAAAAACTTAGAATCGGCAGTATCGGAACTTGTCGCCGCGGAGCCTTGGCCGACAATTACCTCACCCCGGAAGATAACGTTGAAATCGTTGCCGGAGCAGATATTTCAACGCATCAACTCGACCGTTTTAAAGCCAGAATCGAAGAACGGCAGAAGACCACGCCGAACTGCTATCTGGATTACCGCGAAATGATCGAAAAAGAAAATCTCGATGGCGTTTTTGTCACCTCCCCTGATTTCTGCCACGAAGAACAGGCCGTTTTCGCGCTAAAAAACGGTGTCGGCGTCTATTTGGAAAAACCCATCGCCATCACGATTGAAGGCGCTGACCACATTCTGCGCACCGCCTATGAAAACAAGTCAAAACTGGTGCTGGGACACAACATGCGCTATATGTCGTTTGTTCTAAAAATGAAAGAACTCATCGACAATGGCGCTATCGGACAAGTTAAAGCTATCTGGTGTCGTCATTTTATCAGTTACGGCGGCGACGCCTATTTCCACGACTGGCATGCCGACCGCAAATACGCCAACAGCCTGCTGCTCCAGAAAGGCGCACACGACATTGATGTAATTCACTGGCTGGCCGGTTCCTACACCAAACGGGTCAACGGCATGGGCGGTCTGACGGTTTACGGTGACCTGCCCAAACGCAAAGAAGATCCGGCAAAGCCGGTTGACGTAGCTTTTAACGCCAATCACTGGCCGCCGCTGGCGCAAAAAGATTTCAATCCGGTAGTCGATGTTGAAGACATTAATATGCTCAACATGCAGCTTGCCAACGGTATTTTTGCCACTTACATGCAGTGTCATTTCACGCCGGATTCCTGCCGTAATTACACCATTATCGGCACCAAAGGCAGAATAGAAAATTACGGCGATCATCACGAAAATACCACTATCGAATTGTGGGACGACCGCAAAATTGACGCCTTCAGACTGCAAGGCGACGCGACTTTCCGCACCCCGCCGAGCAAAGGCGGTCACGGCGGTTCCGATCCGGCAATCGTTAGAAGTTTCTTCTCCGCGCTTCGCGGCGAAGGCACGCCCAATTCAACTCCGCAAGCCGCGCGTTACAGTGTTGCCGCCGGTTGCATGGGCGCGGCCTCAATCCGTTCCGGCGGTATGCCCATGGATGTTCCCGCCCTGCCCGCTGAACTGGAAAATTACGACTATCACAAATAATCAGGAATCTGTATAATATGAGAATACTTGTCACCGGCGGCTCAGGATTTATCGGGAGCCATTTAGTGGAACATTTTCAAGGCAAAGCGCAAGTCCGCGTGCTGGATAATTTACGTTCCGGATACAAAAAGAATCTGGACGGATTCGAGGTTGAATTCATTCACGGCGACATCTGCGACCGGGATATTGTCCGGCAGGCGATGAAAGACGTGGATTATGTTTTTCACCTCGCGGCAATGATTAGCGTTCCGGAATCAATGTCCAAACCCATTGAATGTGTTGACATCAACGTTCGCGGTTTACTGATAGTGCTGGAAGAAGCGGCGGCGGCCGGAGTAAAAAAACTTTGCTTCAGCACCAGCGCCGCCATTTACGGCGACAATCCGACCGTCCCCAAACGCGAAGAAATGTTGCCTGAGCCCAAAAGTCCTTACGCTATCACCAAACTTGACGGCGAATATTATTGCAATATGTTCACGCAGGAAGGCAAATTAAAAACCGCCTGCCTGCGTTATTTCAATGTTTTCGGGCCACGCCAGGATCCGAACAGCGCCTACGCGGCAGCCGTTCCGATTTTCACCGCCAAGGCCGTCAATAACGAAAAAATCACAGTGTTCGGCGACGGCGAGCAGACACGTGACTTTATCTATGTGAAAGATATTGTCGCCGCCAATGCGTTCATGGCGCAAAGCGACTTCACCGGCGTGTATAATATCGCCTACGGCAACCGGATTACGATTAACGATCTGGTAAACAAAATTAAACAGATTACCGGTTCTTCATCAGAAGTGGCACACCTGCCGGAACGTTCCGGCGATGTAAAACATTCCATGGCCGCAGTGGACAAACTCAAAACAACCGGTTTTGTGCCGCAGAACAGTTTTGATTCCGGACTTGCAGCAACAGTTGAATATTTCAAGAAACTTAACGCTAATAAATAAAGCAACAGCCAATCGCGGCTGTGGAGATTAATTAAAATGGAAGTCATTATCAGAAAAGATGTGGCGACTGCCGTCAGATTGACGGCGCGTTTGATTGCCGATGATTTAATCAAACGCCCTAACATGGTGCTGGGTCTGGCTACCGGTCGCACTATGGAAACCGTTTACTGTGAGCTTGCACGGCTCCATCGCGAAGAAAATCTGGATTTTTCGCTGGCCAGAACGTTCAATCTGGACGAATATATCGGCATTCCAGAAGAGCATCCGGGTTCATACCGCTATTACATGAATAAGCATCTGTTCAACAATGTAAACATTGATATTAGAAATACGCACTTGCCAAACGGCATGTCTGACAATTTGGATCTGGAGTGCGAAAATTACGAAAAAACTATTCTTGAAAATGGCGGAATTGACCTGCAATTACTGGGAATCGGTCAGGACGGACACATCGGATTCAATGAACCGCTCTCCGCGCTTCAATCCAGAACCCGGGCAAAATCTCTGACTCCAGTAACCATTGCTCAAAACTCCCCGATGTTCGACCCGCCGTCATCTATGCCTAAACGCGCGATAACGATGGGCGTGGGCACGGTGCTTGAAGCCAAACGCATCATTATGCTCGTCACCGGTGAAAGCAAAGCGGAAATACTGGCGAAAGCGGTTGAAGGTCCGATTACCTCAATGATTTCCGCTACCGCCATTCAGCTTCACCGCCGTTGTTCGGTGATTGTTGACGAAGCCGCCGCGTCAAAACTACAGGAAAAGGATTACTACCGGTGGATAATGGCAAATGAGCCGGAATGGAAAATTTATCGCGGTCTTTAACGCTGTGACTGTTTTTGATAAACAGTTTTTATTGAATGAATTAGTTAATACCCAAAACGGGAATTAAATAAAAAAACAACCGTCAGGAAGTGAATTTAAGAACGATAATGCAAAATTGTGTTTTTTCAGCTTTTACGTTTGAAATTTTCAACTTTTACGTTACCTTAACAAAGTTTTTTGTTTATAGTCTTAGAGTTACAACCGGACAGAAACTAACAAAGGAGTCCATAAATGAAAGTACCTTTCTACGGTCATGTTCGTCAGTATACGAACATCAAGTCTGAAATCGATGCCAACATGAACGAAGTTCTCATGAGCGGTCAGTATGTTCTCGGACCAATGCTGAAGAAATTCGAAGCCCAGGCCACCAAATACTTTGGCAGCAAACACGCTATCGGCGTCGGCAACGGCACTGATGCCCTGTGGCTCTGCCTGATGGCGCTCGGCGTCGGCGAAGGCGACGAAGTTATCACCAATGCTAACACCTTTTTTGCTACAGCTGAAGCAATTTGGATTGCCGGAGCCACCGCCGTCCTCGTTGACTGCGATCCGTTGACCAAATGTATTGACCCGGCAAAAATCGAAGCCGCAATTTCTGACAAAACCAAAGCCATCATGCCTGTACACCTCTACGGACAGTGCGCTGACATGCCGGCCATCAAGAAAATCGCTGACGCCAAAAACCTGTATGTTATCGAAGATAATGCCCAGGCAATTGACGCCAATGGCGGCTCGTTCAAACAGGGCGAGTTTTCTGATGCGGTCTGCACCAGTTATATCATCCAGAAAAACCTCGGTTGCTTCGGCGACGGCGGTATGGTTTTCACCAATTGCGACAAAATCAACGAAGCGGTTCGCAGACTCCATAACCACGGTTCGACCGCCCGTAACGTTCACAGTTTCGGATTCAACAGCCGCCTCGACGACCTCCAGGCTGGAGTTCTCAGCGCCAAAATGAATCACATCACGGCCTGGACTGATACTCGTATCGGTCATGCCGCAAAATTGACTGCCGGCCTGAAGGGTTGCAAGAATTTCACCCTGCCGTACGTCAAACCCGGTTATCGTCACGTCTTCCACCTCTATGTAGTTGAAGTCAAAGATGCTGCAAAACGCGATGCGTTCCTGAAGTTCCTCAATGACAACGGCGTTGACGCAAAGACTCACTACTCCATCGCGATTCACAAACAGGCCGGTTATCCATGGGGCAAACCTGCCAGAACCGTCGGTTCGCTGACAAACGCAGAAACCAATGCAGCATGCTGCATCTCTCTGCCGATGTTCCCCGAACTTACTGAAGATGAAATCGCTTACACAATTCAGAAATGTATTGAGTGGGACAAGCTCCAGGGCTGATGAGCAGTTCATAAGGAACTGGAACGAAATAACCTGTTTGGTTTTCGATAGTAATTCCGAGTTGATTTTTGGATTGTTTGAGCGAAGCATACCAGCGGTATGTAACAAACAAACGACACAAAAAGCATCCGGAAGAACAGAGAAAAACACTGGTTAGTTTGTGACAGTTCATAAAGTTCAAAACGGGGCAAATTTTGCCCCGTTTTTTTTACCCTTAAAACATGAAATCAAAGGAAAAATGACAAATGGCAAAATATAAAGTAATGGTTGTAGGCGTGGGCAAACGCGGCAAACATCATGCTGCGGCATTTAAAGCCAACCCCGCATTTGAAGTAGTCGGCCTGTGCGACATCAATCCTGATATGCTGAACGCCGCCGCCGAAAGCCTCGGACTGCAAAACGTCGCCAAAGGCGCTGACGCCGCCGCCATGGCCAAAGAATTGCGCCCGGACGTATTCTGTTTCTGCACCATGCCGAAACTGCGTTATGACATGGTGAAAGCCGCCGTCGATTGCGGCGCGAAAATGGTCGCATTCGAAAAGCCGGTCGGCGAAAACATTCACGAAGGCCTGAAAGTCAAAGCGCTGATCGAAAAATCCGGCATTAAAGCCGTGGTCAGTCATCAGCACCGTTACGGCGTACATTACCAGAAGGTCAAAGAGATCGCTGACAGCGGCGCGCTCGGCAGAATCCAGATGGTTTATTCTTCCGCCACCGGCTGGATGACGCACATGATGAGCCACATGATTGATTACATGACCTGGTACAACGGTTACTCAAAAATCGAATGGGTTATGGGGCAGGCCGCCGGAAAAGGCAAAATGAACGACAATCATCCGTCTCCTGACTTTATCACCGGAGTAATTCAGTATGCCAATGGCGTTCGCGGTTACGTTGAATGCGGCGCCGGCGCGCCCGATCAACCGGAAGTCGCGAAATGGTGGGGCAAAAACCGTATTGGCATTCAAGGAACTGA